>NZ_JBLEBI010000118.1:0-21552 GCF_047340315.1 Streptomyces sp. AF1A | reverse complement strand
CTCGTCGGCGCACGAGGACCCGGGGCCGCAGCTCGTGTACCGGGAACCGGTGCCGAGCCCGTGGCCCGCCCCCATGTGACCTGGCGCACAAAACCGCCGCGCCGGGCCGGGGCGGTGCGGCTCGGTTTGCCTTCAGGGGTGATGGGTGCGTATGGTGGTAGATCGTTTGATCCCATTTGCCCGGCGCCACCGCAGAGCGCGCCGTGTGGCGCGTACTCTCCCTTGCCGTGGCGGACCGCATTGAGGCGGTCGTGTGCGAATCACGGAGTTGACGGGCGCGTGCCGACGAGACTCCGGAAGGTTTCGCATTCGCATGTCCGTGTCCAGTAATGACCAGGTCGTCGTGTCCGAGTTCGAGAACGAGTTCGAGGACCTGACGGCCGAGGCCGAAGACACCACCCCCCAGATCACCTTCGCCGACCTCGGCCTGCCCGAGAGCATCGTGCGCAAGCTCGCCCAGAACGGCGTGACGACCCCCTTCCCGATCCAGGCCGCGACCATCCCGGACGCCCTGACCGGCAAGGACATCCTCGGCCGTGGCCGCACCGGCTCCGGCAAGACCCTCTCCTTCGGCCTGCCCACCCTGGCCACGCTGGCCGGCGGCCGCACCGAGAAGCACAAGCCGCGGGCCGTCATCCTCACGCCCACCCGTGAGCTCGCCATGCAGGTCGCCGACGCGCTCCAGCCGTACGGCGACGTCCTCGGCCTGAAGATGAAGGTCGTCTGCGGCGGTACGTCGATGGGCAACCAGATCTACGCCCTGGAGAAGGGCGTCGACGTCCTGGTCGCCACCCCGGGCCGGCTGCGCGACATCATCAACCGCGGCGCCTGCTCCCTGGAGGACGTGCGGATCGCCGTCCTCGACGAGGCCGACCAGATGTCCGACCTGGGCTTCCTGCCCGAGGTCACCGAACTCCTCGACCAGGTCCCGGCGGGCGGCCAGCGCATGCTGTTCTCCGCGACCATGGAGAACGAGATCAAGACCCTCGTCGACCGGTACCTCAACGACCCGGTCTCGCACGAGGTCGACGCCGCCCAGGGCGCGGTCACGACGATGTCCCACCACATCCTGATCGTGAAGCCCAAGGACAAGGCGCCGGTCACCGCGGCGATCGCCTCCCGCAAGGGGCGCACGATCATCTTCGTCCGCACCCAGCTGGGCGCCGACCGCGTCGCCGAGCAGCTGCGCGAGGCCGGCGTGAAGGCCGACGCGCTGCACGGCGGCATGACCCAGGGCGCCCGCACCCGCACCCTGGCCGACTTCAAGGACGGCTACGTCAACGTCCTCGTCGCCACCGACGTCGCCGCGCGCGGCATCCACGTCGACGGCATCGACCTGGTCCTGAACGTGGACCCGGCCGGCGACCACAAGGACTACCTGCACCGCGCCGGCCGTACCGCCCGCGCGGGCCGCACCGGCACGGTCGTCTCGCTCTCCCTGCCGCACCAGCGGCGCCAGATCTTCCGCCTGATGGAGGACGCCGGCGTCGACGCGGCCCGCCACATCATCCAGGGCGGCGCCGCCTTCGACCCGGAGGTCGCCGAGATCACCGGCGCCCGTTCCATGACCGAGGTCCAGGCGGAGTCCGCCGCCAACGCCGCCCAGCAGGCCGAGCGTGAGGTCGCCCAGCTCACCAAGCAGCTGGAGCGCGCCCAGCGCCGCGCGGCCGAGCTGCGCGAGGAGGCCGAGCGGCTGGTCGCCCGGGTCGCCCGCGAGCGCGGCGAGGACCCGGAGGCCGCGGTGGCCGAGGCGCAGGCGAGCGCCGCGCAGGAGCTGGCGGCCGTCGTGGCCGAGGAGCCGGCGCGGGAGACCGCGCGCGAGGAGCGCCCGGCGGCGGCGCCGTACGAGCGCCGGGAGCGGCGCGGCTTCGAGCGCCGTGACGACCGGGGCGAGCGCGGTGGCCGTTCCTTCGAGCGCCGCGACGACCGCGGTGACCGGGGCGGCCGCGGCTTCGACCGCCGAGACGACCGCCGTCCCTACGACCGCGACCGCGACCGCGACCGTGACTTCGAGCGCCGTGACGACCGTCGTTCCTTCGACCGGGACCGGGACCGGGACCGCGACCGCGGCTTCCAGCGCCGTGACGACCGGGGCGAGCGGGGCGGCCGTGGCTTCGAGCGCCGTGACGACCGCCGCCCGTCCGACCGCGACCGAGGTGGCCGTTCCTTCGACCGCCGGGACGACCGCGGCGGCTTCCGCCGGGACGAGCGCGGTGGACACCGGGGCAGCGACCGCCCGTTCAACCGCGACCGCCGTGACGACCGTCCCGGTTTCCGCTCCGGCGGCCACGAGCGCCCCTACGGCCGCCGTGACGACCACCGCGGCACCGGCTCCTTCGGCCGCCGCGACGACAAGCCGCGCTGGAAGCGCAACGGCTGATCCGGCACCGGGCGGCGCGGCCGCGGTCCGCGCCCGGTGAGCTTCGAGGGCCCGTACGACTCAGGTCGTGCGGGCCCTTCGCCGTACCGGCGTCACCATCCGTCCCTTTCGGGCCGCGAGTGACGCATGTCACGCCCCCGGCGAGGGAATTGCTGGGGGCATGACAGATGACGCGGGAGCGGCCGGGCCGTCGGACGAGGAACGGCTGGCCCAGCTCGGTTACACGCAGGTCCTCGCCCGCCGCATGTCGGCGTTCGCCAACTACGCGGTGTCCTTCACGATCATCTCGGTCCTGTCGGGCTGCCTGACCCTCTACGCCTACGGCATGAACACGGGCGGCCCCTCGGTGATCACCTGGGGCTGGGTCGCGGTCGGCCTGATGACGCTGTTCGTCGGCCTGTCCATGGCCGAGATCTGCTCCGCCTACCCGACGTCGGCCGGCCTGTACTTCTGGGCGCACCGGCTGGCACCGCCGCGCACGGCTGCGGCCTGGGCCTGGTTCACGGGCTGGTTCAACGTGCTGGGCCAGGTCGCGGTGACCGCGGGCATCGACTTCGGCGCGGCCTCCTTCCTGGGCGCGTACCTGAACCTCCAGTTCGGCTTCGAGGTGACGCCCGGCCGCACGGTCCTGCTGTTCGCCGCGATCCTCCTCCTGCACGGCCTGCTCAACACCTTCGGCGTGCGCATCGTCGCGTTCCTGAACAGCGTGAGCGTGTGGTGGCACGTGCTCGGGGTCGCGGTGATCGTCGCCGCGCTGGCCCTCGTGCCGGACCACCACCGGTCGGCGTCCTTCGTGTTCACGCGCTTCGTGAACGAGACGGGCTGGGGCAGCGGCGCGTACGTCGTCCTGCTCGGCCTGCTCATGGCCCAGTACACGTTCACCGGCTACGACGCCTCCGCGCACATGACCGAGGAGACCCACGACGCGGCGACCGCCGGCCCGAAGGGCATCGTCCGCTCCATCTGGACGTCGTGGCTCGCGGGCTTCGTGCTCCTGCTGGGCTTCACCTTCGCGATCCAGTCCTACGACAAGGAGCTGGCATCCCCCACCGGCGCCCCGCCGGCGCAGATCCTCCTGGACGCCCTCGGCGCCACCACCGGCAAGCTCCTGCTGCTGGTGGTGATCGGCGCCCAGCTCTTCTGCGGCATGGCCTCCGTCACCGCCAACAGCCGCATGATCTACGCCTTCTCGCGCGACGGCGCGCTGCCCTTCTCGCGCGTCTGGCACACGGTCAGCCCGCGCACCCGCACCCCCGTGGCGGCGGTCTGGCTGGCCACGCTGGCCGCCCTGGCCCTCGGCCTGCCCTACCTGATCAACTCGACGGCGTACGCGGCGGTGACCTCCATCGCGGTCATCGGCCTCTACATCGCGTACGTCATCCCGACCTTCCTGCGGGTCCGCAAAGGCCCCGCCTTCGAGCGCGGGCCGTGGCACCTGGGCCGCTGGTCGGGGACGATCGGCGTGGTCTCGGTGGTGTGGGTGGCCGTGATCACGGTCCTCTTCATGCTGCCGCAGGTCTCCCCGGTCACCTGGGAGACCTTCAACTACGCCCCCGTCGCGGTCGTGGTCGTCCTCGGCTTCGCGGCCACCTGGTGGCTCGCCTCGGCCCGCCACTGGTTCCTCGGCGCGGCCCGCGTCCGTGCCCCGGAGCGGGTCGAAAAGTGACCTTACCGCCCACCTCCGCCCCTGCGACGCGGCCGGGTCCCCGATACCCGATCGGAGACACGGCCTCGTCCGGCTATGCTCGGACAGGCAACATCGCCAGGGCCCTTAGCTCAATTGGCAGAGCAGTGGACTTTTAATCCATTGGTTGTGGGTTCGAGTCCCACAGGGCCTACGGACGCGGGAGAGGGGATACACCCTCTGACCTGCGAAGGAGCGCCCCGGCCGACTTTGACGGTCGGGGCGCTCTGAGGTTCTGTTGCTTCTGCGTGAGCGATGCGTGAGCGACTGTTCGGCTGGACTGGCCGAGGGCTGCGTCGAGCCGACCCAGCAGCCACGAGCCGTCCCTTAGCCCTCAGGATCCCGGAAATCACCTCTCGGCATAGCGCAGGAACTGCACACCCAAGCCACCGAGCGCGGCACTTTCCAAGATCGATGCGCCGATCAGCATGGGGTTGCCTGAGCTGTAGCCCCAGAAGACGATGAGCGCGCCCAAAGGGGCACCCAGGAAGGTTGTAAGATCAACAACTGTCTGTGTGACCTTGCGCGACATCCGCTTCGAGTCACTGCGATGAAAGGTCTCCCAGCCGAAGAGAGCGCCCCCCTCATGGGAGTCAGCCGTAAGCCGGGAGGTGAGCTCGGTGCGGATGTATCGCCCGATGGCAGAGATCTTCTCGTCGTTGACGAGGTAGGTCCATCCGAGTACGACGCACACGAGTGGCAGCACCAGCATGAGTTGTGGCTGCTTGGTCTGCAGAGCGATGCCGGTCACTGCTGTCACTGCTCCGAGCGTGACGTACAGCAAGTTGTCCCGGAATCCGATGCGCGCCCGCTGTTCGTCCTTGATCTGAGCGTACTCGGCGAGAAGTATCGTGCTCTCGCTCACTTCACCACTACCAGCCATGGCGACCCCCCTAGTTCGACGACGCGCCGATGTTCACCCGTTCACACACGTTCGGTTGATCTACGGTATGAACGCGAGCGAGCGGAACTCCGTAGCGAGGCTGCACGGCACGGCGATGCTGGGCAAGGGGGCGGACATGGGCGAAGCATCGAGCAAGGTTGTGGTGCTGACCGCGCTGCCGTTGGAGTATCAGGCAGTGCGGCGCTTGATCGAAAATCCGAGACGCGTCGACCACGCTGGGACCATCTTCGAGTGCGGGCGCCTCACGGGCACGTCCTACATCGTCTACTTGGCGGCCACCGGACCCGGGAATGATTCCGCTGCGGCGATTACTGAGCGAGCTGTCAGCTTTGTCCGGCCGCGAGCCGTGTTCTTTACAGGGATCGCCGGAGCGCTCAAGGCGGACGTCTCGCCGGGGGATGTCGTGGTCGCCACCGAGGTGCATGCGTATCACGGGGGGAAGCAAGACCCGGAAGGGTTCATGGTCCGTCCGCGCAGTTGGGAAGCCTCTTACGAACTGCAACAGGTGGCCCACTATGTGGCTAGCGTTGGGAGCTGGAGGCAGAAGCTTCCTGAGGCAGCACAAACTTCGACCACGGTGCACTTCAAGCCCATCGTGGCGGGCGACGTCGTACTCAACGCCCCCCAGGAGTCTCCTCTGCGAGTGTTCTTGGATCGGTACTACAACGGCGCCGTCGCCGTGGAGATGGAAGGCGCTGGCTTCGCCAGCGCAGCGCATAAGGCCCAGGCAGTGCCCCACCTGATGGTTAGAGGGGTCAGCGATCGAGCGGACGGAACCAAGCAGAGCACGGATGATGCCGGTCTGCAGGAAGCTGCTGCTCTACACGCGGCGCTGTTCCTGGCCGAAGTGATCGCTCAGCTCCAGCCGACGGCGCCTCTCTCCGATCCACTTCCTACCGCAGGAGGGACCCCCAGCGACCAAATCACCTGGCGAACGCTGGGAGGCCCCGCCGCCATCAAATGGCGTAGAGACCTCATTCCTGCACAGGGCTTCGGCACTGCCCCGGCCTTGCTGGAAGTTCACCTGGTACCTGTACCGCCGCCCACTCGAGTGCCAGCTGTACGCATGCGACAGCTGGCTGACGAGTTGGTGCAGCTCGGCCGCACCGAAGGACTGTTCACCGTCGCCGGACGCGTCGAGACCCTGAGTACCGCTGAGGTTGCCCTTGCGGCAGTTGCTGACCCTCGCGGAAGTTGGGCGGGGCTCGCGATCACACGATCAGGCCAGCGCAGCGCCTGGATGTCGCTGCCTAAGCCCGGAATTACGTACGTGGTGGATGAGGAGGACACCCGGGACCGTATTGCGGCCCTCGCGCAACTGTTGCTGACCATCGGGGGGCCAGCCGCTGACTCTTATGCACCAGCGGTCGGTATCGAAAACACCATGCTGGTGACGGTCGAGCGCTTGCATGAGGTCGATCCCCACCGATCCAAGGGGCTGCGCGGCACGGATACGCCCATCCGGGTTGAACCCGAAGAGGTCGTCACTGCCTCGGCCGTGGCCAAGCGCGGGCCTAACCTGGCCAATGAGCTGACAGCCCGCCTGCTATATGCCCTCAGTGCTTCGGGCCGTTAGCGGGTAAGCGAGTCGGGCAGTCAGGCTTCCACGGCGGACGCGTCCGGAGTCGTCTTGCCGCAGGTAGAAGGGACTGTAAAACGTTCGGTGTAACTCCTGATCAAGGAAGATGCACCGATGACCAGTGAGAACGTGACCGAGCCCGAGACCACCGAGGCGGCTGTGCCGCCGTCGAAGTCCGTGGACGACCAGCTGATCGACGAGCTGGTGGGCCGCGCCCAGGCCGAGGGACTCCAGCTCACGGGCGAGGGCGGGCTGTTGCAGCAGCTGACCAAGCGGCTGCTGGAGTCCGCTCTCGAGGGTGAGATCACCGACCACCTCGGCTATGACAAGCACGACCCGGCGGGCAAGAACGGCGGCAACTCCCGCAACGGCACCCGCGGCAAGACCGTGCTCACCGAGGTTGGACCGGTCGAGATATCCGTGCCCCGCGACCGGGACGGCACCTTCGAGCCGAAGATCGTGCGCAAGCGGCAGAAGCGCCTGTCCGGCGTTGACGAGATGGTGATCTCCCTGTCCGCGAAGGGCCTGACGACCGGCGAGGTCCAGGCCCACCTCGCGGAGGTCTACGGGGCCGACGTCTCCAAGCAGACCATCTCCACCATCACCGACAAGGTCATGGACGGCATGGCCGAGTGGCAGAACCGGCCCCTCGACGCCGTCTACCCGGTCATCTTCATCGACGCCATCCACGTGAAAATCCGCGACGGTGCCGTGGCCAACCGGCCGATCTACGTGGCCCTGGCCGTCACCGCGGAAGGCCGGCGGGACATCCTGGGCCTGTGGGCCGGCGACGGCGGCGAGGGCGCCAAGCACTGGATGCACATCCTCACCGAGATCAAGAACCGCGGCGTGAACGACGTCCTCGTGCTCGTCTGCGACGGCCTCAAGGGTCTACCCGACGCGGTGGAGACCGTCTGGCCCCGCACCACGGTTCAGACCTGTGTGGTCCACCTGCTGCGGAACTCCTTCCGCTATGCCGCCCGCCAGGACTGGGACAAGATCGCTCGTGTGTTCAAGCCCGTCTACACCGCGCCGACCGAAGAGGCCGCGCTCGAGCGGTTCGCCGAGTTCGCCGATGCCTGGGGCAAGAAGTACCCGGCGATCGTCCGGCTCTGGGAGAACGCGTGGGAGGAGTTCACCCCGTTCCTCCGCTTCGACACCGAGATCCGCCGCATCGTCTGCACCACGAACGCGATCGAGTCCGTGAACGCCAGGATCCGGCGGGCGGTCAAGGCCCGTGGGCACTTCCCGAACGAGACCGCCGCCTTGAAGTGCGTCTACATGGCCATCATGAGCCTGGACCCCACCGGCAAGGGCCAGGCCCGCTGGACCATGCGCTGGAAGACCGCTCTGAACGCCTTCGACATCACCTTCGACGGCCGGCTCTCCGCAGCCCGCCAGTAACCCCAACCACCTGGTTACACCGCTCGTTTGACAGACCCAGGCCGAGGCGTCGAGCTTGCCAGGCAGCCCGAGGAACGGGCCTGCCTGGCAACCCGGGTCACACGCCCTGAGACTTGAATCGCCATACCACGTGCTCCAGTCCCCCTGGTTCGTGCCCGAGAACGGCTGCTGCTTCCTCGTATGCGGCGCGGAGCTCGTTGTAACGAAGTTCCATGACACCGGCGTCCGCAGCGAAAGCCCGCAGATGTACGTCTACGGCGACCTGCGATCGGCCGACAAGGTTGCCGATGTAGTCGACGCTCTTCGGCCCCACTCCCTTCACCTTGCGCAGAGCGGCCCGATTGTCCTGGTGGTCAAGCCATGCACAAAGGTCGGCACGAGTATCGACACCACTGGAAGCCAGCAGGTCAGTGAGGTCGTGGGCCGTCGCGACCTTCCTGGGACTCTTGAAGTTCATCGCTACGGCAAGATCCTCCGTCGCGAGTCGTTCTAGGAAGCCGCGGACCGTGGAAGCGTCAGGCCACGCCGATTGGAGACGAAGAAGCCTCGGCCGAAGTGTCAGTTCATATTTACAACGCGCGTGGAAGCTGGCGTCGCAGATGACAGCGCCCATGTGGGTCCACCCACCTGGCGGGTGGAACGGGCCGTCGCCGAGGACAGACCGAACGTGTGCAGCGAGCCGCTGAGCGGGGCTGAGCAGGGCCATGGGCCTATGTTGGCTCGTCGGTCCGAGAATCGGGGCGGGAACAAACACGAATGTTCCGGGGTAGGGCATGGCGGCGCTGGTGGCGAACGTCGCCTCCTTGGCACCATGCGTCGCGGATCGTAAGTTCGAGTCGGCTCCCAGGAGCCTCCCCGGCGGAGCTGGCCGCCGCTTACACGCTGGGGTACCACTGGAATCCCGCCCTGGCCACGGGGCTCGTGCCGCGGGGGAACGGCAGGCTCTTCCGAGACCAGGGCGGGGGCTCAACTGCGTCGCAGGAACCTGCTCTGGCCGCGGTGCCTGCCGGTACGTCGGGCCGAGGGCGGTCCCGCGACCGTGGCTGCGGGAGAGGGATCAGAGGAAGCCGGTTCGTCCCTGCTGAGCAGCGACTCCCAGACGCGCGCTTGGAGTTCGCGGATGCAGGGCCCGCACGCGTACATGGGAGCCTGAGCGCCGGCGACGCTCGCGGGGCCGATCCACAGCACGCGTGTCCAGCGTCGGCCGCAGTAGAGCCAGCAGAAACCGTCGACCCATTCGTTGCCGTCGTCCGTGGCTGCTGGGGCGGGTAGCCCGCCCCGGGCGAATTCCGCGATCCCGGGTATCACCCTGTGCTGTAAGGCGATTTCCGTCAGCATGGTTCGTCGGCTTCCTCGATCAGGATCCCTGGGTCACCGCGGAAGCACTCTCCTGCTTCTCGCCGTCGGAGAACAGCAGGGTGGGCTCGGCGAGGATGTCGCGGCCGGCCTCGCTCTTGTAGATCTCGTCGACGCTGCCGAACCGGGCCTGGGAGTAGTCGAGCCCCAGAAGATCGGCGGCCTGGCGAACGGACGCCTCGTCGGGCCCCTCGATCTCCAGGAACGTGGGGAGGTCGGGCCAGGTGTCGAAGTCGAAGGCGACCTCTCCCAGGCGCCACTCCTCGCGGTAGTTCTCCTGGTAGCGGACCTCGGTGAGGCCGACCCGGCGGAGGATGTCGGCCATGGCGTGCAGGTCGGCGACCTCGGTCTCGATCTCCTTGGTGCCGTCGATCGTCGTGGCGTCGGTGACCTGCTTGAGCGTGAGCGTTGAGCGGGTGCCCTCGTCCCGCAGACGGAGCCACGCCCCGCCGTCGAGGGAGTCGTTCTCGAAGATCTTGCGGGTGAGGAGAGTGCGGGGAAGCGCCTGGACGGCACCGAGGGCAGACAGCTTGGCCTGCAGGCCGGCGACGTCGACGGCCAGGAACTTCGCCTCATACTCGTGCTTCATGGATCCTTCTCTCAGAGACGGTCGGTGAGGGTGGACGAACGGGCCGCCAGGAGCAGGCCCATGCGATGGATGTGGTCGTGCGGCTGGCCGATGTGAGGCCGCTCGGTGAACTCGTTCGTGCGCAAGGTGAGCAGCACGTCCCAGTCCCCGAGGAAGTGACGGTGCAGGCGCTCCGGAGAGGTGTAGTGCTCCACCAAGTGATGGCGCTTTTCCACGGGCATCATGAACTCCGCACCGAACACACCGCCCGGGCGGACCAGGCGCTGCATGCGATCGACGAACTCGGCGAGAGGGCGGTGGTGGTTGGCACTGTAGTGCCACGAGCAGCTCGTCCAGACCGCCTCGCACGGCACGTCCAAAGGTTTCCCCGCAAGGAAGTTCCCTTCGATCACCTGCACACGGGCCTGGAGTTCCTCCAGCTTGAGCCGGTCGATCAACCCCATGGCGTGCACCTGGCTGTCACCCGGGAGGCGGACCTCACCTCCATGCACGGCGAGCGCGTCGCGTTCGATGGCCACTACGCGGTACCCGGCGGCGGCCAGGGGCAGGACGAACTTGCCGTCGCTCGCACCGACGACCGCGACGGTGGCGTCAGGAGCAACACGTTCCCGCAGGGTCGCGAGGAACTGCGGGAAGAAGGTGAGGGTGTGCTCCCACAAGCTCTGTGTCTGCATGGGAGGGCGCTCCTTGCGTATCGGTGGCGGTGATCACGCGGAGGACTTCTTCGGGGGTGAGCCCCGTGGTGTCGATGCGTCGCATCGGGAACGAGGCGTAGGCATCCGCCACTTGGTCCGTGACGGTCTCCGCCAGAGCGTCCCATCGCGATATCGGCTTGTCCCGGGCTGCGAGGCGGCGCCGGCGTTCGTCGTCAGCGCAGACGAGGTAGTACGTGACGGGAGTCGGCAGCCAGGCCGGCAGAGTGACGCCGAGCCGGGCGCCCAAGGCTCGGTGGCTGGTTAGGCACCGGGCGAAATAGCTCTCCACGACAACCGGAACGCCGCTTCTGAGGAGCCGCTGGATCTCTTCGGCTGCTGTGAACAGTGCGGAAAGGTAGAGGCACATCCGAGCCTCGACGTTCGTCCGCCTGTCCACCTCGCGCCTGAGGGGCTGGTAGAAGGCTGGCACGGTGGGCACAAGGACGGCTTGACGGGCAACGGCGAGCATCGGAGCGATCGTCGACTTCCCAGTGCCCCGTAAGCCTTCCAGGCTCTCGAATCTCGGCTGGTCAGGCACGGGCGTACACCACGTCCGGTACGGAGAGCGTGAGCTCGTCGGTGGCGGAGGGCCTGTGAACGATGCGGTTCGCGGCCTTCTCGTACCAGAACGCGTGGGAGTCCTTGCCCACCGCCTTGCAGGACATGGTGAGCGCACCGCGCGGGTCGGCCTCGATCCGGTCGATCTCGCGAGGACCGCCGGGCGGAGCGCAGACCTCCGGAGCACCGTGCTCGGAGAGGTCCTCGTCGACGATCACCTCAAGCGGCAGCCTGGTCTGCTCGAGCTCTTCGCGGAGCCGGCCGTAGGCGGCCGTGTCCGTGACCAGCAGCTCGGGGTGGTCGGTTGCATTGCCTACCGGCCGCAGGTGGTGGAGCTTCAGTTGCCGGACTCCGAGCTGCCCGAGGATGCTGGCGAGAGGGAGGACCTCGCCGATGTTGTGAGAGGTCACGGTCATGGTCGCGCCCGTCGGGACACCGAGGTCCCGTGCGAGGCTGAGTGAGCTGAGGGCGCTCTGGTAGCTGCCGCGCTTGCGGATGCCGTCGTTGGTCGAGCCAACGCCCTCCAAAGAGACCCGGAGCAGGTCCAGGTGTGGAGCGATCTCGGTCAGGCGGCGCTCGATCCGGTATCCGTTGGTGCAGATCTCGACGCGCTGGCCCAGTTCCTCCTTGGCGTGCCGGACGACCTGCGGGAGCTCCCGGTGGACGAACGGTTCCCCGCCAAGGAGGGTGACGGCCTCCGTGCCGTATTCGTCTCGCATCAGGGTGAGGAGTCTGACGGCTTCCTCGGCGGTGAAGGCGTCGGCGTACTGCAGTCGCTTGCCGTGGAAGCAGTGCAGGCACGTGAAGTTGCAGCGGTACAGAAGCTGCAGGTACAGCATCCGGATCTTCCTGATCCCGGTGACTTCCCCGATCACATGGGCTCCTTCGGCTGACTGCCTGGTGGGAACCCCGATGGTGGCGGTCTGCCAGGGGACCTCGTCACCGCGTTCAGGGACGGTCCGAGGACGTCCTGAGACGTTTTACGTGCCCGCGAAGGACTCCAGGACGCCGAGAACCCGCCTGGTGTCCGACAGGTCCGGCAGGATCTCGTGGGCGCCGGCAGCGGCCAGCTCCTCGGCACTGTGGACACCTGAGGCGACCGCAAGGATTGCGGAACCAGTGGCCAGGGCGGCTTCCACGTCGCGGGGGGTGTCTCCCACCAGGACGACGGGCACATCGGCCGGAACGCCACGGAGCTGCTGTATGCGTTCACGCGCGACCGCGACAAGTTCGGGACGGAGCTCGGCGTCCGCTCCGTAGGCGCCAGCAGGCAAATCCAACAGCGAGTCGAGGCCGAAAGCGGAAAGCTTCACGTGAGCGTTGGCGGCGATGTTGCCTGTCAGCACAGAGGAGACCCAACCGCTTCGCGCGGCAGCGGCCTTCAGCACCTCGTGAACCCCTGGCAAAGCCGTCCCGCGTAGGCGCAGATCATCAAGGCGGTCATGCCCTGATCGCGCAAGCGCGGCCTCGATGACGGACCACTTGGGTACAGGTAGCCCGTCGCGAAGGAACATGTCGCGCATGATGAGTCGATCCGTGCGCCCCTCGGTACGCGCCGGCGCCGACGGTTCGCGTCCCGCGAGTGACGAGAAGGCGGCAGCGTAGATCTCCTTGCTGACCCCCGCGTTCTCGATGAGGGTGTGGTCGATGTCCCACAGGACGATGAGCTCCATGGCGCCAGGGTAGGCAGTCGGTTCGATGCTCTGCTGCCGTGACGGCGTCCCAAAACGTCCTTGCGCGATCACGCACCGGGCCGCTTCCATGGCTCCTGTGAACGACCGACTGCACTCTGTGCTCGCGCAGCGCGGCGTCTCGCCCGAATCGCTCGCGGAAGTCTGCGAGGTGGACCCCAAGACGGTGAGCCGGTGGCTGGGAGGGCGCGTTCCACACGCACGGCATCGCTTCCGCGTCGCCCGCCACCTGCGCGTGGAAGAGACCTTCCTCTGGCCGACGCCGCCTCGACGGTCCGGCCGAGCGCGTGACGGGTTAGGCACCGAACTGGTCGGCACTTATCAGAACCGGGCCAGCGTGCCGCGGGACGTCTGGCTCTCGCTGCTGCGCGAGGCCCAGCACGAGATCAGTGTCCTCGTTTTCTCCGGCACGTTCTTCGCGCAGTCCAATCCGCACGTAGCCAAGATGCTCTCCGAGCGCGCGGCGGAGGGGGTCCGGGTGCGCCTGTGCTTCGGTGACCCGGACGGTCAGGCAGTCGCGATTCGAGACCGCGAAGAGGGAATCGGTGACACTCTTGCTGCCAAGATCCGAGCATCACTGACGTACTACCGATCCCTGCTGGGCGAGGCAGGGTGTGCCGTACGCCTCCACGACACCACGCTCTACACGTCCATGTTCCGCTATGACGACAACCTCCTGGTCAACCCCCACATCTGGGGGCAGCCGGCCAGCGCCAACCCCCTGCTCCACCTCAAGAGGACTGAAGGCACTGGGTGGTTCGAAAGTTACGCTCAGAGCTTCGATGCCGTCTGGGCCGCCGCGCGGCCGTGGACACCCGACCAGGAGAGGACCACCGCCCATGGGCAGGACTGAGTACTACAACGACCCGGCCGCCCCGAAGGCAAACACGCTTATCCCGGCCAGCAACCTGCTCGTCGTCGATGAGACCGGAGCCATCCTTCTCCAGCGCCGCCGTGACACCGGCCAGTGGGCGCTTCCCGGAGGCGCGCAGGACATCGGCGAGACCGCGGCAGAGTGTGCGGTACGCGAGTGCCTGGAAGAGACCGGGATCATCGCCGAGATCACCGGCTTCCTCGGCGTCTACACCAACCCGAACCACATCGTCGCCTACAGCGACGGAGAGATCCGCCAGCAGTACGAGAACACGTACATCGGCCGCCCCATCGGCGGAGCTCCCACGATCAACGACGAGGCTGACGGGGTGCGCTTCGTCCAGCCGGCCGACCTCGACCAGTACGACATCCACCCGAGCATGCGCCAGCAGATCGGGGACTACCTGGCCGGCACCTATCCCTACCTCGGCTGAGCCGCCAGCGCTGCCTCGACCCTTTGCACAGAAGAGAGGATCTCAGGGGCCGCACGGCGGATGAACCGGCCGACCACACTGTCCGCGCCATACCGACTGGTGATCTCCGCGATCCGCTCCCGCGCACTGGTTGGGGCACCGTCGGGAGTCGTCGTCATGTCGCAGTACACGAGAGCGTCCACCAGCAACGGCTCCTCCAGCAATGGAAACTCCGACGCCAACTCGTCCCGCAGCCCGCGCTCCTCAGCCTCCAGCAGGGCAAAAGAGTGGTTCGCGACCAGCCGCACCAGCCGCTCGTCGGCCCCATGCTCGTCACGGAGGAACCTGGCCCCGTCCAGCGGGTGGAACCCGGTCACGGCCAGCCGAGGTGCGTACCCGATGTCGTGCAGGGTGGCGGCAGCGACGAGAAGAGCGCTGTGCTCCCCGAGAAGCCCCCGGACTTCGGTGGCGCGCTCGGCCACTCCTTGCGTATGGGCCCACCTCCGGGGAAGCTCAGCGGCGAGCTCGGATTCGGCTACCTCCGTCGCCCACTTCGTGATCAGATCGGCCATGTCTGGCTTGATGCCCCCAAGGTCTCTCGAACACACCACGGCGCCCCCACCAAGCAGCACCAAACTAGGTCGAGTCGGCAGCGAGTGTCAGCGCTCCACGCCAGGATCCTCCTATGCACATCGACTTGGAGCGCATAGCCGCGATCCAGCGGTCGGTCATCGGAGCTGTGTTACTCGTTGCCATAGTGATGGTGACGTACCGATCGCTTGCCTGGGTCGCGCGTCGGATCCGCCGGATACAAGAGTGGTGGTCGGCCTGGAACGCGAGGGTTGCCGATCGGGACATAGCGCCGACGGCTCAGGCGCTCCAACGGCTTGGTTTGGCAGACCTGCCGATCCATGATCTCCGTGAGGCTGGCCGGAAGACCGCCGGATCCGTAAAACTCCGCTATCAACTGCTCACCTTCGCGGTCAGCATGGGGGCCTTCGACCTGTTGATCGCCGTGATCAAAACCATCGACACTCAGCGGGTGCAACCGGACCTGAGAAGCCGTATCTCATCCGAACGTGATCCCTTGATTCCTGCTGGTCAGGCATGGTTTCACTCGGTGTGAGGGAGGCATGCGGCGTCTTGTGTCCGCTTCTTGGTCGAGGGGTGCGCGGTGGCGTCGGTGCTGGGAATGCTGGAGGAGCGGGAGGCGGCTGCCCGTGTGCGGGTGGAGGGCTTGCGGGAGGAAGTCGTGCGGTTGGCTGAGGTGTTGGAAGCCGCGGAGATCGAGCTGGACCGGCGGGTGATCGCGCGGGAGGAACTGGTCGAGGCCCTGGCAGTCTCTGCGGCCGAGTCCACTGCCGTGACCGAGGCCGAGGCGGAGGAGGAAGCGGTACTGTCGCTCGCGCCGGTGCCGGGCTCGACGGTGCCGGCCTGGAGGGAAGGGCTGCCGGTGACGGTTCTGGCGCCGGACTATCAGCGGATTGTGGGCGTGCTGGAACAGCGACGATCCACGGGTCACGGGCCGCTTCGGGCCAAGGAGATCGCGGTGGAGCTGGGCCTTGGGGCGACGCCGGCGAAGGTCGAGGGGCTGCGGTCGAAAGCCCGGCGCCTGGCGGAGCGCGGGTGGCTCTTCCTGGAGGCGTCGGGGGCCTTCAGCGCCGGCCGGCGGTCCGGGGCCGTGCCAGGCGCCGGCTCATCCGCGTGACCATCGACCATCGGATCATCGCTTCGCTGGTGGCGGGCAGGGTCTCGTAGTCCCGGGCCAGACGGCGTGAGTTCATCAGCCACGCGAAGGTGCGCTCTGCCACCCAGCGTCTGGGCAGCACCACGAACCCTGTCATGTCGTCGGTGCGTTTGACGATCTCCAAGGTCAGGGCGAGTTTGTCCCGGCACCAGCCGACGAGGGAGCCGGTGTAGCCGCCGTCGGCCCAGACGAGGGTGATGTCGCGGTGCAGACGGCGCAGCCGGCTCAGCAGATCCGCCGCGGCGTCCCGGTCACCGATGTTCGCGGCGGTGACGCAGACGACCAGGAGCAGGCCCAGGGTGTCGGTCACGATGTGCCGTTTGCGGCCCGGGACCTTCTTCCCGCCGTCGTAGCCGCGTGAGGCGGCCGGCACCGAAGCCGCGGCCCGCACCGACTGCGCGTCGATGATCCCCGCAGTGGGCTCGGCCTGGCGGCCTTCGCGCTCACGGACCTTCCCGCGCAGCCGGTCGTGGAACTCGGTGATCAGCCCATGCTCGCGCCAGCGGCGGAAGAAGGCGTAGACCCGGCCCCAGCCGGGGAAGTCCGCGGGCAGCGCCCGCCAAGAGATCCCGCCCGCGACCAGGTAACGGATCGCGTCCAGCAGTTGGCGATGGCAGTAGCCCTCAGGCCGTCCGCCCCGCCCCTGAAGCCAGGCAGGCACCGGCAGAAGCGGCCGGATGGCCGCCCATTCCGCGTCCGTCATGTCCGACGGATACCGGCGTACCCGATCGGGATGATCGGCCGCGTTGCCGTACACGTGCGCGAGGCAATCACACGATGGAGCAGCCGAGTTGAAGCGGGCGAGCTTGGGCGCGTACAACAACGACAACAGGGCCTCCGGGAACCGCTCGGAATGGGGTCGCACCCCCGAGCTACCAGGAGGCCCTGCCTTCATGCGCGTACGAGCGGAAGATCACCCGACCAGGAACTCCGTTCGACCTGCACGTTCCAAGATCGGTTGAGATACGGCTTCTGAGGCCACCGGCGCTGATGCTCGCTGGTGTGACGTTGCCCCTCCTGATGTGGGCCGCCCAGCGTGGCAAGGCCATCGTGGGTTACAGATTCCTGCTCTCGATCATGGCTGCCATCGAGGCGTGCGAGGCTGTGGCCAGCGCGGATACGAGCGCCAGGCATCAGGCGCTTCGGCATCTGGATGACACGTGCTCCATCGTTCGGCGGTCGCTTCTGCGGGTTCACCGGATCTCGAACAGCGTCAGGCGTGGATCTCCCCGGCAGCGCAGCACAAAGCGTCACGCCGCCCTCGTAGTGGCAAAACTGCAGCTTGCCGAGGCGCAGGTTGACACCAAGGGCATTGGTGGGCTCCGCAGTCTGGCCGCGCTGCTCGCCAAGATCGGCAACAGCTACGCTGCCGGAAACGCTGGCAGGCTTCTGCCAGAGCAGAGGCTTCGAGGCACGGTTCCGGTGGCCAACCGAGAAGGCTTCGGCTGGTTGCCGTGGTCTCCGCTCCAGTAGCAGCGGTTTGCCTGGCCGTTCTGACGGGGCTTCCCTCAGGAGTCGAGACCGTCTTGGCGGCCGCTGTAGCTGTGGTGGCTGCTGCGGCCGCATACGGCCCGCGGGTCGCAATCGCCAAAGCGGCCGAGATCATGAGCATTTTGAAGCAGTAGTACTGCGCTCATTGGTACTGAACGCGCTGCTCAGCAGGTTCTTTTTGCGTGAGCGATGCGTGAGCGGACGGTGCGGCACGAGCCGTCACGAGCCGCACCGCGCATCACAGCGCACATGCCCTGACCAGGTGGTTCCGGACCACGAAGCAGAGTCCGGAACTACGCGTCATGCCATGGCCAGGACTTTTAATCCATTGGTTGTGGGTTCGAGTCCCACAGGGCCTACGGCCGGCAGGCGGAGGGATGTCTCCTTCGACCTGCTGCGCAGCGTCCGGGTGGGCTTCGGCCGGCTCGGGCGCTGAGTCGTTTTCGGCCTCGTGCGTGAGCGAGTGAGCGGATGTGCCCGTGGCCCGCGGAACGTGCCTGGGCCCGGGGGCGGCGGACGGAATCACGGGGAGACGGTGGGGCCGGCCGGTCCGGGCGCGCCCCGCGTGCCGGTCCTGTTCCCGGGGAACGCGCCGGTACCGGCGTCCGCGGCCTCGGGCCCCGGCCGGGCGTAGCCTGGGAGGCACCGAGAGCATGTCGGGCGCACGATCCGGCGGCGCCGTTCCCGGCGAGTGACGAACGAGGGCAGCGCCTTCACTGCCCGGGACGGGATCGCACGATGGACTCCCCCACACCGCCCCCCGAAGGTACGCCACCGGATGACGCGCACACGTACCGGATGCCGCTGGCGCGGCTGAGCCTCACGCCGGAGTGCAGTCACGGTCCACTGGACGGAGCGTGGTGGCCGCGTTGTGACCTCCTGGAGTTGGAGTTGCCCGCCCTCGTGGGCTCGTTGGACCCCGGCCACGGTACGGTCACCCGCGTCACGGTGGGGACTGCAGCGTGGCCTGGCGCCCCGGGAACGGTGTCGGCGCCCGACCATGTGATCGAGGTCGTCCTGAGCGACGCCGCCGACGAAGCGCATGCCATCACCCTGGAGTGCGGCACGGTGGGGCGCTGGGAGCTGCTGGTGATCCCGCCCGACGAGCCGGAGGGAACGGCGGGCCGGCTGCTGACGGCTGCCGCCGATCCCTGGAACACGCAGTCGGCTCAGCGCATCCTGGCACGCGTCGAGGGCGGTTTCGGCCAGGAGGGCCTCAGGGCGCCGAACCGCCCCTGACGGAACGGGAAGACAGGGTCTCCGAGAACGCCCTCGGCTCAAGGCACCTGAGCCGAGGGCGTGTTCGGGCTTCGCGGCCTTCTCAGCCCGCGTTCAGCTCCGTCAGTTCCGCCAGCGGCAGGGTGTGCTGCGTCTGCAGGACCTTCGCGCGCAGGTAGCGGACGTTGTGGGGCGTGGTGAAGACGCCGGTCGGGATGCGGTCCCGGACGACGATGCCGAGGGCGCGCAGCTGCTCGGCCTTGTCGGGGTTGTTGGACAGCAGGTCCAGCTCCCCGATACCGAGGGCGGCGAGCATCTGCGCGGCGGCCGTGTAGTCGCGGGCGTCCTCGGGCAGGCCGAGGGCGG
This sequence comes from Streptomyces sp. AF1A, assembly GCF_047340315.1. Taxonomy (NCBI): domain Bacteria; kingdom Bacillati; phylum Actinomycetota; class Actinomycetes; order Kitasatosporales; family Streptomycetaceae; genus Streptomyces; species Streptomyces sp. AF1A. The sequence continues at coordinate 2,604 of NZ_JBLEBI010000118.1, read as the reverse complement.
CGTTCGCCTCGTAGGTGTCGAGGCCCTGGTCCTGCAGGGCGTAGGCGTCGAGCTTGTTGTAGAGGCCGATGCCGCGGCCCTCCTGGCGGAGGTAGAGCAGGACGCCCCCGGTGACGGCGATGCGCTCGACCGCCTCGCGCAGCTGGGGGCCGCAGTCGCAGCGGGCCGAGCCGAAGACGTCGCCCGTCAGGCACTCGGAGTGCAGGCGCACCAGCGGGACCGGGCCGGGGTCGCCGAGGACGACGGCGACGTGCTCCTGGCCGTCGGCCAGGCCGTGGAAGGTGACGAGGTCGGCGTCGACGCCGTAGCCGTCGTGGAAGCGCAGCGGTACCCGGACGCGGGCGCGCGGGGTGGCGGCGGTGAGCTCGGGCATGCGGGCCTCCGGATTCCGTTCCTCCATCTGCTTCAGATTTGAAGCAGACGCTCGGACTGGGACCCTACCTCATGCTTAAAAGTTGAAACAATGGAATTGTGGCGCGCCTTACGCCGGCGGGGTGGGCGTCCCGGAGCACGGCGATGACCTCCGCCGCCACGGCACCTCCTCCGCCGCGGCCCGCGCCTGCTCGTCCTCCCCCTGGAGTCCGCGCGCGATCCCCGAGCAGATCTCCTCCAGCTGCCCCACCTGCTCCGGGGTGAGCCGGTCGAAGAGCGCGGTGCGCACCGTCTCGACGTGACCGGGCGCCGTGCGCTCCAGCACGGCCATCCCCTCGTCGGTCAGCACCGCGATCGAACTGCGCTTGTCCCAGTCGCAGTCCTCCCGGCGCACCAGCCCGTCCCGCTCCAGCCGGTTCACCGCGTACGTCAGCCTGCTGCGGGTGATCTTCAGCGTCTCGGCGAGGTCGGTCATGCGCAGCCGCCGGTCCGGTGCCTCGGAGAGGTTGGCCAACACGGAGTAGAACAGGTGTGGCATGCCGGCCTCCTGCTGGAGCTGCCGGTCGATCGCGTCCTCCAGCAGCTGGGAGGCGGCGATGTAGGCGCGCCAGGCGCGCTGCTCCTCGGGGGTGAGCCAGCGGGTCGTCATGCCGCCAGTGTAAGTTTGTTTCAAACTTGAACCAAGATGTCTGGGAGAGCGCGCCGATGTCGTACCCGTACGTGCTGCTGTCCGCCGCCGTCTCCCTCGACGGCTGCCTCGACGACACCGGCCCCGACCGGCTGCTGCTGTCGAGCCCGGCCGACTTCGACCGCGTGGACGAGGTGCGGGCCTCGGCCGACGCCATCCTGATCGGCGCCGGCACGATCCGCGCGGACAACCCGCGCCTGCTGGTCAACTCCGCCGAGCGGCGCGCGGCCCGGGTGGCCGAGGGCAGGCCGGCGTACCCGCTGAAGGTGACCGTCACCGCCACGGGCGACCTCGACCCCGGCGCCAACTTCTGGCACACCGGCGGCGACAAGCTCGTCTACACGACCGACACGGGTGCCGAACGGGCCGCCGCCGCCCTGGGCGGCACCGCCGACGTCGTCCCGCTCGGCCCGGACCTCGACTGGCGCGCCCTGCTGACCCACCTGCACGACGCGCGGGGGGTGCGGCGCCTGATGGTCGAGGGCGGCGGCACCGTGCACACCCAGCTCATGCGGCAGGGTCTGGCCGACGAGCTCCAGATGGTCCTCGCCCCGCTCCTCGTCGGCGACCCGGCGGCCCCGCGCCTGTTCGGCCCCGGGCCGTACCAGGACGGCCGCCTGCGCCTGGTCGAGACCCGCCGCATCGAGGACGTCGTGCTCATGCGCTACGAACCCACGGCCCCCGGCACCGGCCCGCTGCCCAGCGCCGCCGACCGCCGCTGGCTGCGCACCGCCTGCGAACTCGCCGCCCTGTGCCCGCCCTCCGAGACGGCGTTCAGCGTCGGCGCGGTCGTGGTCGCCGCGGACGGCACCGAACTGGCCCGCGGGCACTCCCGCGAGGGCGACGACCCCGTGGTGCACGCCGAGGAGGCGGCGCTCGCGAAGCTCGGCCCTGCCGACCCGCGGCTGCCCGGCGCCACCGTCTACAGCAGCCTGGAGCCCTGCGCCCGCCGCGCCTCGCGCCCCGCGCCCTGCGCCGAACTGATCCTGCGGTCGGGGGTGCGCCGGGTGGTGACCGCCTGGCGGGAGCCCGACACCTTCGTCGCCGCGGCCGACGGCACGGGCGTGCTGACCGGACGGGGCGCGCAGGTCGTCGTACTGCCCGAGTACGAGGCGCTCGCCAAGGCCCCGAACGCGCACCTGCTGGGCTGAGCGCGGGGTTCCTCCCGTCCGCCGGGCGACCCGCGGAAAAACCGGTGTGCTTCGTGTCCTGCGCATGGCGTACACTGGAGACACAACGACGCGGGGTGGAGCAGCTCGGTAGCTCGCTGGGCTCATAACCCAGAGGTCGCAGGTTCAAATCCTGTCCCCGCTACTGAAGGCTCAGGGCCGGAATCCAGACATGGGTTCCGGCCCTGAGTGTTTTCCGCGTCCACCGCCCCACGTGGCGTGCGTCACAGCAGGTCATCCGCTCGGGCCACCCCGGTCGCCCGCCGCCGCCGCTTTGGCCACGCTGGAGCCACGTCGGACACATGTGGGAGACAAGCGGTGCGCCCTGGGGAACTGGAGGAGGAGAACATCCGCGCCAGGGCCGGCGGCCGGCTC
>NZ_JBLEBI010000117.1:0-21560 GCF_047340315.1 Streptomyces sp. AF1A | reverse complement strand
GCCGCGTCGGAGGCCTCGCCGGCCGAGCCGGGCCGGCCGGCGGTGAGATGCGCCGGGACCAGCTCGCCGAGGTCAGTGGAGAGCTGGGTGCCCAGCGCCCCCGTCAGCTGCAGCACCGTCCAGGAGGTGCAGGTGCCGGGCTGGAGCGCGGGGCTGGCCAGCGGTGCGGTGATGCCGTCGGTGACCGCCAGCGCGGTCGCGGGCGCGTTCGGCCTCGTCAGGTCCCGCGCGGCCGCCGACCTCACCCAGGGGGCGGTCAGATAGCGGACGTTGCCGTCCGCGCGGCCCAGCACCAGCGCGCTCGCCTCGGCGCCGGTCGCACCGTCGGCCCGGGCGAAGTCCAGGGCCGCGCCCCCGGTGCCCTCCCTGGGCTCGGCGTAGCGGACGATGCGCAGGCCGTCGTAGAGGATCACCACACGGGCGCTGTCGACCTCGCCCGCGTACAGCAGCTGCGGCGGCCCGGGCGGGGCGCCGGTCTGGGTGCCGGGGGTGGAGGAGACGTGCACGGTCTCCCCGGGCCGGGCCCAGACGGCGAGGGCACGGCGCAGCAGCGCCCGGTCGCCGGTGAGCGGGCCGCGCGCGGGCCACACGGAGAAGTCGGTGCGGGCCGAGGACTCCCAGGCGGTGGGGGAGACCCGGGTCAGCTTGCCGGGGTCGAGGGCGGCCTGGGTCGCCGGGTTCGCGGCGGAGGCGGGGGAGGCGGCGCCGTCCGGGCCCCAGCCGCCGCCCGGCAGGACGAGCAGCAGTCCGCACATCGCGAGCGCGGCCGCGGTGGCGAGGACGGCCTTGGCGTGCTGCCGGCGCCGCATCAGGTCGGTGGGCCGGGCCTGCAGCGAGCAGGGGTCGAACTCCGGGGAGGACAGCAGGCCCGGCTGGGCGGGCACGCTGTTCGCCGAGGCCAGCGCGCCGTCCGGGTCGGCCACCCCGGCGCCCTGCAGAACCCTGCGGACGTCCGCGTCGGGGAGGTTGTCCAGGCCGCGCAGCACATAGGCGGCGCGGGCCGGGCCGTGCAGGGTGGACAGCCGCTGGTCCAGGGCCAGTTCGTCGGCGCCGCCCGAGCGCGGGAACAGCCGCAGCCCCCACACCTGCGGCAGCGGCGGCGGCAGCTGGGCGAACCGGGGCAGGCCCCTGCGCGGTCGGGCCGCCTCCAGGGCCGCCCGCAGGACCCGCTCGCGGAGGTAGGCGTACCCGGGGTCGTCCTTGCGGCCCGAGGCCTGGGCCGGGATCAGGGAGGCCTGCTTGCCGCCGCGGGGCAGGGCCCTCTGGGCGAGGGCGTGTGCGGTCAGCACGCGGCGGCCGCGGCCGAGGCCCGGCGGCAGCACCAGGTAGGCGATCCGGACCAGCCGTGGGTAGTGCTCGACGAGCGCGGCCTCGGCCTGCTCGACACCGGCCGGTCCGGTCGAGACGGGTGCGTGACGATGGGCTACATCCTGTGACTGCACGTCCAGGAAAACGAGCGAGCCGTTGGTTGGTCACCGTCAAGCGGCGGGCTCAGCCCCGCGGATCGACCAGGGCGCGCGCGTAGTTGGCCATCGACCGCTGGTAGCGCGGCAGGTGGGGGGCGAGAGCGCCGAGCACGAGGGACAGGCCCTCGCGGTCGCGGCCGAGGCTGGACAGGCACAGGGCGAGCACGGCCCGCACCGCGTCGTCCAACTCGTCCGAGGGGCCCTCCAGTTCGGGAGTGAGCAGCTTCACCCCCTCCTCCGCCTGTCCGGTGTTCCGCAGCGAGCTGGACAGCTGGATCTTCGCCCGGCGGGCCTTGTAGCCGCTGAGCCCCCGCGCCAGCGCCTCCCGGTACAGCGGCACCGCCCGGTCGGAGTGCCCGGTCGAGTCCCATGCGCAGGCCTGCTCGAACGGGCCCAGCGGGCTGCCGTCGGGCAGCTCGGCGACCAGTGCGTCGATGAGCGCGCGGAACTCGTGCGCCCGTTCCTCCGGATAGTCGTCGAAGGCGGCCCAGGCGGCGGCCACCCGGTCTTCCCAGTCCTGGTTCACCGGGCCACCCTCGCACACCCGTGCCCGTGCGGTCACGGCATTTGAGCGCAGCGCGCGCGGCAGCCGTATCCGAAGGAGCTGAGGCATGCTTGGCCCACCAGGACCCGGAGGAACAGATGAGGTTGACAAGGGCGGTGCTCTGCGCCACGGCCGTACTGGCTCTGGCCGGGTGCGGCTCGGGCACGGGCACCAAGGCGGTGCCGCCCACCGCGACCGGCAGCCTGGAGAGCCTGGCCGCGCAGGTGAAGTGCAAGCCGGACATGCAGACCGACGCCGACGAGATCCGCCAGGCCATCTGCCACAACCACGACGGCCGGTTCATCCTCGCCACCTTCGCGACCGACCGCGGCCAGCGCGAGTGGATCAACGACGCCAAGGACTACGGCGGTTACTACCTCGTCGGCCGCAAGTGGGTCGCCGTCGGCGACGACGGGACGGTCAAGGCGCTGCGCGGCACGCTCGGCGGGGACGTGGAGATCGGCACCGACCACTCCGCGCACGGCGGCTGAGGCGGGCGCGCACACGGGAAGGCCGGTGACGGGAGGGGGGTCCGTCACCGGCCTCGTTCGTGGCCCTGTCAGGCGTTCACGAGCAGTTCTGCCCGTTGTTGATGCAGTTGGCGATCTTGTCGGCCAGGCCACCGGTCGTGACGCTGATGAAGTCGTTGTGGTCGGTGATCGGCTTGTGCAACTGCTCCGGGAAGCCGTCCACGGCGTACGCGTTCTTCACCGTGCCGTCCGACTGGATGACCGGCTGCGGCACGTCGTACACCAGGCGCTCGGTCAGCTGCGGAATGGCCTTGAAGCCGTTCGGGCAGACGCCGCTGGCGGGGTCGGGGAAGGCGACGTGCGTGCGGTGGTTGGCGCTGTCGATGTTCTGGCCGTCCCAGCAGCTCTGGAAGGCGAACGTGCGCACCACCTTGCTGCCCTGCGGACAGATCGGGTACTTGTCCGTCAGCTGGACCTTGTCCTCGAAGCCGGTGCAGCTCCAGTGCGCGTTGGCGTTGGCCGGGCCGTTGGTGAAGGACTTGGCGTCACCGGTGATGATCCGCAGGAACTGCGGCATCGCGACGACCTTGCTCGCGGGCGAGCCGAGGTACTTGATCTGCGCCTGCTGGGGGACCAGGATCTTGCCGACGTTGAGGTCCTTGCCGCCGCCGTCCGCGTTGGCGTCCTTCTCCTGGGTGCCGTCCTGCTCGCGGATGACCGGCCAGTAGTACGCCGACAGGTCGTTGCGGTTCTGGCAGCTGGTGCCGCCCTGCAGGAAGGTGTCGTTGCTGGAGAAGGCGTTGACCTTCTGGTTGCCGACGTAGTCGTGGATGTGGTGGGCGCCGTTGGTCACGCCGGGGGCGGCGATCACGTTGTCGCTGTTGTGGTTCTGGTTGGCGTTGACACCGCACCTGGTGGTGAACGAACCGGTCGAGCCGTTGGGCGTGTTCTGCGGCTTGGCGAGCACGTTCGCCGCCACCTTCGTGATGTCCACGAAGTCCGCCGCGGTGGGCCCGTCCCCGGCCTGGCCGCCGTTGTTGCCCTGCTGGCCGCCGTTCTGACCGCCGGCGTTCTGGCCGCCGTTGTTCTGGCCGCCGTTGTTCTGCTGGCCACCGGTGTTGTTCTGCTGCCCGCCGTTGTCCTGCTGGCCGCCGTTGCCCTGCTGCTGCCCGCCGGACGTGGTCTGGTTGGCGTTCTGCGTGGTGCAGGCGGCGAGCTGGAGCAGCGCGCTGTTGAACCTGCCGCCGGCCCGCTGGATGTCGATCCGGATGCGGTTGATCGTCGCCGTCCGCTTCGACTTCAGGGGTCCGACGATCGAGTTCTGCACGAAGCTCGGGTCGTTCGCCTGGGCCTGCCGGGTGGAGGCGAGTCGGGTGTAGGCCTCGGTGATCTGCCGGTCGAGGTTGCCCAGCTCCCTGCTCACGCCGTAGCGGGCCCTGCGCGGCACGTTCGTCAGTTTCTGACCGATGTCCGGGCACGAGATCGTGGCGACCTGCGCGGTCGCGGCCTTGGTCTGGTTGCCTCCCCACGTCTGGTGGTTCGACTCGTGTGCCGAGGCGTAGAAGTTCGCCCACAGCAGCCCGCCCCCACCGAGCGCTAGGGCCGCCGATGCGGCTATGGCCTTGGTGGCCAGCGGCGTACGGCGTTTTCGTGTGTTGCGTCCCATGGAACTCCTCTGACTTCCTTGTGGGGCAGCATCGAGGCGCCCGACAGGAGTGAAGCGGCGCCCTTCCATACGGACGCCGCCCCAGAGGTGTTCACCATTCACAGGAATTCCTCGGCTGATCTCCTCCCGCAGGAGCTTCAACAGGCGCCTGACCAGCGGGAGTTGGTGTGCGCGTCGGCGATTGGTGACTCAGGACACCCCGTCGGTCCCGGCCAGCACCTTGGCCTCGACGGCGGGATCGAGGCCGGGGGCCGTGCGGTCCGGCCGCCGGGGTGCGGCCCCGCCGGCCCGGGTCAGCCAGTCCCAGGTGTCGGCGACCGTCTCGCCCACCGGCCGGCACCGCAGACCCGTGGCCACCGCCCGCGAGACGTCCCCCCGGTGCACGGCGTCGTGCATCTCGCCGCCCGGCGGCACCCACACCGGCAGCTGGGTCCACGGCTCGATCCCGGCGGCGAGGATCACCTCGGGGTCGGTCCAGCGCAGCTCGGCGTGCCCGCCGGTGACGTCGGCACACGCCCGCAGCAGCTCGCCCGTCGTGGTGTGGCCGGGCGGGCTCACCAGGTTGTACGGCCCGCTCAACTCCCGCACGAGGGCCCCGAGGAGCCAGCCCGCGAGGTCGCGCGCGTCGACGTACTGCAGGGGCAGGTCCAGCGGCCCCGGGGCCAGCACCGGGCCACCGCGCGCCATGCGGGTCAGCCACCAGGGCAGCCGGCCCACGTTCTCGTGCGGGCCGAGGATCAGCCCGGCCCGCACCAGCAGCGAGCCCTCGGCGCCGAAGGACTCCACGGCCGAAAGCTCGCCGCCCCGCTTGTCCCGGGCGTAGTCGGTCGCCCCGGCGCCGGCGTCCGCGCCCTCGACCAGCGGCGCGTCCTCGCCGGCTCCGGGCGGCCACGGCCAGGCGTACACGGAACGGCTGGAGACGTACGCGTACCGGGCGGCACGGCCCCGCAGCAGCCGTGCCGCCTCCCGTACGGCACGGGGAGCGGCCGACCAGGTGTCCACCACGGCGTCCCAGGTCCCGGTGTCCGCCGCGAGCGCGGCGAGGCCGTCGGGCGCGGTGCGGTCGCCGTGCAGCGCCCGCACTCCCGCCGGGGGCCGGTGCCGCCCCCGGTGCAGGACGGTCACCTCCCAGCCGCGTCCGAGCGCGGCCTCCACCACGGCCCGCCCCACGAACTCCGTACCGCCCAGCACAAGAAGTCTCATGCGGGCAAGCCTGCCCGCCGCGGGCGCGGAGCGACAGCGGACTCTGCCGAGGGCAGAGCGGTCAGCGGCCGGCGGGAGGCGCGTACGTGTAACCCACCCGGCGCACGGTCCGGATCGCCTGGCGGTGCTCGGCACCCAGCTTGCGGCGCAGCCGGGCGATGTGCACGTCGACGGTGCGCCCGTCGCCGACGTGGCCGTATCCCCACACCGTGGTGACCAGCTGGTCGCGGGTGTGCACCCGGTGCGGGTGCGCCACCAGGTGCGCGAGCAGCTCGAACTCCAGGTAGGTCAGGTCGAGTTCACGGCCGTCGACGGCGGCGGTGCGCCGCGCCGGGTCGATGTGCACCAGCGGCTCGGGGTCCGCCAGGCCGGTGTCGTCGCTCCGGTCCGGCCCCGCGGTCGGCGGGAACGGCGGCTGCCGGTCGGCCGGTACCAGCACCAGATAGCCGACCATCGGGGGCCGGCCGGGCAGGGCCGGCAGGGCGTGCTGCGGCGCGGGCAGCCAGGTGGCACCCGGCGGCAGGAGGTCCGCGACGTCGACCACCTCGTCCCGGTCGACGGCGCGCAGCCGGTGCCGGGTGGGGGCGGTCGGGGCGGTGGCGGTCGGGGTGGGGGCCGAGGGAAGGGAACGGGTGGTCGCCATGAGAGGTCAGCTCTTTCGCGCGAGAGGTTCGTCGGGAGAGGCGACGGGCCGCGACTCGTGGTCGGGCGCGCCGGGGGACGTACGTCGTTCCGCGCTGGCCGAGGGCCGGGGTGTACGGCTTCAGAGGGCCCGCGCGATCGCCGCGCGGCAACACACCCGGTCGAAGTCGTGGTGCTGACGGGAAGGCCAGAAGGGCTCGAGGTCGTGACGACCCGTCGCGGTGATCTTCTGGAAGCCGGCCATGCGTCCATTGAAGCAGAAGCGGGCGCCGGACAGCACCCTTCTCTCACTGCGTGGACGCCGCCCGGTCCGCGCACGGGCGAGTGACCGGACATGCGGAAAAGGGGCGCCCCACGGCGGGCGCCCCTCTCCGGGAAGCGGGGGGATCAGACCTGGCCGGCCTTCTCCAGCGCGGTGCAGCAGGTGTCCACCAGCAGGCGGGTCACCACGTACGGGTCGACGTTGGCGTTCGGGCGGCGGTCCTCGATGTAGCCCTTGCCGTCCTTCTCGACCTGCCACGGGATGCGGACGGAGGCGCCGCGGTCGGAGACGCCGTAGGAGAACCTGTCCCACGGGGCCGTCTCGTGCAGGCCCGTCAGGCGCTCGTCGATCCCGGCGCCGTAGTTCTTCACGTGGTCCAGCGGCTTGGAACCCTCGCCGAGCGCCTCGCACGCGGTGATGATCGCGGCGTACGGCCCCTCGCGCATCGCCCTGGTGGAGAAGTTGGTGTGCGCGCCGGCGCCGTTCCAGTCGCCCTTGACGGGCTTGGGGTCGAGGGTCGCGGAGACGCCGAAGTCCTCGGCGGTGCGGTACAGCAGCCAGCGGGCCACCCACAGCTGGTCGGAGACCTCCAGCGGGGACAGCGGGCCGACCTGGAACTCCCACTGGCCCGGCATGACCTCGGCGTTGATGCCGGAGATGCCGAGACCGGCCTTCAGACAGTTGTCCAGGTGCGCCTCGACGACCTCCCGGCCGAAGATCTCGTCGGCGCCGACACCGCAGTAGTAGCCGCCCTGCGGCGCGGGGAAGCCGCCCTCGGGGAAGCCCAGCGGCCGGGAGCCGTCGAAGAAGGTGTACTCCTGCTCGATGCCGAAGACCGGCTCCTGCGCCGCGAACCTCTCGGCGACCTCGGCCAGCGCGGCGCGGGTGTTGGTCCGGTGGGGGGTCAGGTCCGTGTCCAGGACCTCGCACAGCACCAGCACGTCGTCGCCGCCGCGGATCGGGTCCGGACAGGTGAAGACCGGCTTGAGCACGCAGTCCGAGGAGTGGCCCTCGGCCTGGTTGGTGGAGGAGCCGTCGAAGCCCCAGACGGGCAGCGCCCCGAGACCGGCCGGGGCACCCGCGATGACCTTCGTCTTGGAACGGAGCTTGGCCGTCGGCGCGGTGCCGTCGATCCAGATGTACTCAGCCTTGAAGGTCACGGGGCCACATCCTTCGGGGGTGGGTCGGGCGCACGGGGTGCGGGCGCCGCGGCGCCGGAGCGCCGCGTCGATCTGCCCGGCAGACTGCCAACGGGCGGTTTCCCGGCCATTGCCCTGCTGTGAACCGCGTGTTACCTGGTGGTGCTGTGCCGCGACTCACGCTGTACCCGAGAACAGGGGCGGTCCCATGACCGGATTCGACAGCCACGTCTTCCGCTTCGCGTACGACACGGTCCTCGCGAAGTGGCCCGCGGACCGCGAGGCGCTCAGCGTCCGCACGCCGTTCGGCGACACCCACGTCAACGCCTGCGGGCCCCGCGACGCACCCCCGCTGCTCCTGCTGCCGGGCGGCGGCGGGGCGACCTCCGCCTCCTGGTACGCCCAGCTCGGGGAACTGTCCCGCGTCCGCCGGGTCTACGCACCCGACCTGGTCGGCGCCGCCGGGCTGAGCGCCCCGGCCGGCGACCGCCACCCCCGTACGGTCGCCGACCTGGCCGACTGGCTGAACGCCCTGCTGGACGGCCTGGGCGTCGCCTCGGCCGATGTGGGCGGGCACTCGTACGGCGGCTGGATCGCCCTGCATCACGCCCTGCGCGCTCCCGCCCGGGTGCGCCGCCTGTTCCTCCTGGACCCGACCCAGTGCTTCGCCGGGTACAAGGCGGCGTACCTGCTCCATGCCCTGCCGATGCTGCTGCGGCCCACGCCCGACCGGGTCCGCGCCTTCCTGCGGTGGGAGACGGCGGGAGCGGCCCTGGATCCCGAGTGGCTCAGGCTGCAGGAGGCCGCGGCCGGGTTCCCGGCCGCGAAGCCGGTGACCGGCCCCCGGCCGGCGCCGGACGCGCTGCGCGCCCTGCGCGTGCCGGTCCTGCTGCTCGTGGCCGCGAACAGCAGGACCCATGACCCGAGTGAGGTGACGGCCCGGGCCCGTGGGCTGCTGCCGCACGTGGAGACCGCCGTAATGCCCGGCGTCTCGCACCACGCGCTGCCGCAGGCGGCACCGTCCGCCCTGGTCCGTCACCTCATCGGGTTCCTGGCGGCCTGAGCCTCACCCCACCTTCTCGATCAGCGCGTGGCGGATGAGGAACTTGCCCGGCTCACGGACCTGTTCGAAGGCCGCGTTGTTGAGCAGGACGCAACTGCCGGACACCGAGGTGACCTTCACCGTGGTGGACTTGTTGTTGTCCAGGTTGGTGACCTTCAGGGTCGTGCCCGCGGGGAACTGGTTGCTGGACGCCGCCGGGGCGCCGCCCTCACCCGAGAGCGTCACGGTGGAGCCCTTGCAGACCTGCTGACCGGAGGCGGCGGCACCGCCGCCGGCGTTGTTCCCCGTGGCGGCGGACTGCGAGGGCTGGGCCGACTGGGCACCGCCGGCCTGCTGGCCCGCGCCCTGCTGACCGGAGCCCTGCTGACCGGAGCCCTGCTGGCCGTTCTGCGCCTGCTGCCCGGCCTGGGAGCCCTGAGCCGACTCCCCAACCGTGCAACCGGACGCCTTCTGCTGGACCTCGATCTGCTTGATGACCGCCTCGCGGTTGGCGATCCGGGCCGCCGACTGCGCGTCCGGGTGCGCCTTCTGGTCCGCGATGAACCTGTCGTTGTTGCCGTGGGCCGTGGCCAGCCCCTGGCAGACGGTCGAGTCCGAGGCGGACAGGGTCTTCGCCTGCTGCGCGGGCTGGGCGGCGTTGGACGTGGTCGCCAACGCGAAGGCCCCGCCGCCCGCCACCGCCGCGGCACTGACGAGCAGCGCGATCTTCTTCTTCGTGCCGAGAGTTCTCCTGCGCGACATGCGCGCCTCCTGAAGAGGTAGGGGAGCGTACGCCGCTATGTACGAGATCCCGAACGAGGTTACTCAGCGGTTGCAGGAGTCAGTTGAAGTAACCTGTGTCACAGCTGTGTTGAAGACACGTCAGCTTTTGCTGTGGGAAATGGCCTCCCGCACGGCGTCCTCCGTCCGGGCGACCAGGGTGGTCCCGTCGTCGGCGGTGATGATCGGGCGCTGGATGAGCTTGGGGTGCTCGGCGAGCGCCGTGATCCACCGCTCCCGCGAAGCCTCGTCCCGCGCCCAGTCCTTGAGCCCCAGCTCCTTGGCGTCCGCTTCCTGGGTCCGGGTGATGTCCCAGGGCTCGAGGTTCAGCCGTTCGAGCACCGCCCTGATCTCGTCGGCGCTCGGCACGTCCTCCAGATAGCGCCGCACCGTGTACTCGGCCCCCTCGGCGTCGAGCAGGCTGATCGCGCTGCGGCACTTGGAGCAGGCCGGATTGATCCAGATTTCCATGCGGTACACGGTACGCGAAATCCGTCTGCCACCTGCGTCACGGTGGCCCCGAAAGCCCTTGCGGCCAGGGGCTTTTGTCAGTGGCGGGTCGTAGAATAGAAGCAGTGTTCGAGGGAGCCGCCGGACGCTCCGGCCGGCGCCCTGACCGCGACAGGAGGATGCCCGTGCCCGCTGCCGCCCTGAAGCCGAAGCCGTTGCCGACCCAGTCCACCGCCAAGCACCCCGTGCTGTTCGACTCGCCCTACGAGCCCGTGGCGAAGCGGCCGCTGCCGGCCGGGCGGCCCCGCGAGTGGTACGTCCGGCACAACCGGCGCCTGAAGGCCATGCGCCTCGCCATAGCCCTGCTCGACTCCGGCGTCTACCTGCCGGACCAGGCCCGCGACGACACCATCCGCGGCGCCGCCGAGAAGATCGGCATGCGCCCGCCGTCCGACACCACGTGCCACATGGTGCGGGCGTTCATGCGCTACAACCGGTGAGCCCCAACCGCTGAACCCCGGCGCCGGGCCCCTGACCGGGCGCCCGGCGCCATCGGCCTTCCGGCGCCGGCCTTTCGGGCTCCGCCCGTCTTCGGGCGCCCGCTGTCTTTCGGGGCGCGCTCGTCTTCCGGCGCCGACCCGCCTCCCGGCGTGTATCGCCCTCCGGCGGCCTGGCTTCCGGCCGGCAGCGCCGCCTTGCCGTCGGCCTCGTCGGCACGGGTTCGTCGAGGTGTCCCCGGGTGGGCCGGAATTCCGTGCCGGCCGCTCGTGATTCGACGACACCTTGCCCGGGACCGGAGAGCGGGGCGCCGGGCGGCTCGCCGCCGGCGCGGGCGTGACCGTTCGAGGGCCTCGCCCGGCTGTCGTCGCTGCCGCGGTTCTCGCGGCGGAGTACGGCAACCGGGCCCGCCGCGCCCCCGGCGTGCTCCGGCCACGCCGTCGTGCATGCGCCACGGCCGGCCAGGCCCTGCGGTCGGTTCAGGCGGGCCGGGCGCAGGCCGGTGGGCGCGGGTCGGGTTCGTTCGGCTGGGTCAGCAGGGTGGTCACGAGGGCCCGGCAGTCCTCGGGGTGGTCGCGAAACCAGAGGCCCAACCGGTGGTCCGCGTCGGGGAGTTCGAAGCGGGCGTAACAGGCGCGGGCCGTGAGCGCGGTCTGCACCGCCTGGGTCACGGCCGGCGGGATGACCGCGTCGGTGCCCGGGACCGCCAGCACCGCCCGGCCCTCATAGGCCGCGAAGGCCCGCAGCGCGGGGGAGGTCCGCCAGGCGTCCGGGGTGCGGATGATCTCGGTGAACCGGCCCCGGCCGTCGCCGAACGGCACGTCCCACGCCTGGGGCGCGTACACCGCGGGCGCGCACAGGCCCACCGCCGCCACCCGGCGCCCGTAGTGGCGCACCAGGTCGGCGACGGTGTGTCCGCTCATGCTGAAGCCCACCAGGACCAGCGGGTCGTCCGCGGGCGCGCGTTCGCCGATCACGGCCACCGCCTGCTCGAACCGGCGCCGCAGGCTCAACTCCGCCAGGACGCCGCTGCTCTCGCCGTGGCCCGAGAAGTCGAACGCCAGGGCGTGACAGCCCCGCGCGGCGAACTCCGCGGCCAGCGGCAGGAGCCGCTCCTTGCTGCCGTTGCCCGCACCGTGCAGCAGGACCGCCGTGGCCCGGCCGGGCGGCCCTGCGCTCACCCCGCTGAGCCGTTCGCCGTCGTACGCCTGCGTGAAACCGGAGAGTTCAGCCATGGCGGCCATTCACTCACGGCAGGGCGGCCCCGGAAAACCGGATGCAGCCACGCGAACGCTCTCCCTACCCTGAACAAACGGCGTGAAGCCGACACTTCCCACCCCGGCACACCACCCAGGAGGTCGTCATGCGTGGCATCGTCGCGACCGGGACGGTCGTCCTGGTCATTCTCGGAATCGGCAACCACCTCTGGTGGCTCGCCGCCGTCGCACTGCTCTATCTGTACGCGACGCACGGCCGCGGCTCGCCCGGCACGGCCCCGCCCGCCGGCACGGGCGCCCTGCCCGACAGCTACCGGGCGTACCGGGACCGCCGCGACCGGCAGGCCAAGTGGGAGCGCCGCTACCACCGCGAGCGTCCCTTCGAGGCCCGCCGTCAGCAGCGGGAGAAGAGCAGGTGAGCAGGGCGCCCCCGGTCACAGGCCGGGGGCGCCCCACACCGGGAACCAGCGGCCCAGGTCCGGTTCGATCCGCAGATCGTCCGCCAGCACCGACTTGATCTGCAGCTCCAGCGCGTTGTCCCGCCGCTCGCCCGCGCCGGCCAGCGGCGCGAACGGGTAGAAGGTGCCCCGCTTGTACAGGTAGACCAGCGCCAGCCTGCGCCCGCCGCCGTCGGTGAAACCGACGAGCGAGCACAGCAGCTGCGGGCCGAAGCCGTTGACCTCCATCGAGCTGTTCACCGCGTGCAGGTCGTTCACAAGCTGCGGCAGCTGGTCGGGCCCCCGCTGGGAGACCAGCCACGAGTAGCCGTAGTCGTCCCGGCGCAGCTCCACCGGCGGCCCGGCGCGGTCGGCGTCCGCGTCGAGCAGCGCCTGGACCTCCCGATGTGTCTGCTCGAAGGCCGCGCCCTCCACCGTGGCGAAGCACACCGCCCCGCCCCCGGTCGGCGTGAAACCGGCCGCCACCTGGAGCGTCACGGCCGCCGAGGGCAGCGCGAACAGCTGGTCGAGGTCCGGGGCGACCGGTTTGGTGCGCCCCAGCAGGATGTCCAGCAGCCCCAACGCTCAGCCCGCCTTCCGCCGCAGTGTCATGCTCGGTCCGCCTTCCCGGGGACGGCGGCCTCGCCCAGCTCCGCGGAGATCCGGCCCAGCTGCTCCAGCCGCTGCTCCAGGGTCGGGTGGGTGGAGAAGAACCGCTCCAGGCCGGGCTCCTTGCCGGTCGCCGGCGTGAAGTAGAAGGCGTTGAAGGCCTGGGCCGTGCGCAGGTCCTTGGTCGGGATCCGGCCGATGTCCCCGGTCACCTTGGTGAGCGCCGAGGCCAGCGCGGAGGGCCGGCCCGTCAGGTGCGCGGCCGCGCGGTCGGCCGCCAGCTCCCGGTACCGGGACAGCGCCCGGATCAGCAGGAAGCTGAGCGCGTACACGGCGGCCGAGACACCCATCACGCCGACGAAGATCACGGCGGTGTTCTGGTCCCTGCGGCCCCCGCCGAAGATCTGCGAGTAGAAGGCGAACCGCACGATCAGTCCCGCGATCACGCCGAGGAACGACGCGATCGTGATCACCGCGACGTCCTTGTGCGCCACGTGCGACAGCTCGTGCGCGAGCACGCCCTCCAGCTCGGCGGGCTCCAGCCGCCGCAGCAGTCCCGTGGTCACACAGACCACGGCATGATCGGGATTGCGCCCCGTCGCGAACGCGTTCGGCATGTCCATCTCGGACACGGCGACCACCGGCTTGGGCATGTCCGCGATCGCGCACAGCCGGTCGACCACCGCGTGCAGCTCGGGATACTCCTCCCGCTCCACGACCCGCCCGCGCATGGCGAACATCGCGATCCGGTCGGAGAACCAGAACTGCGCCACGAACAGGGCGCCGATCAAGACGACGACCAGCAGCCAGGACTTCAGCAGCACGATCAGCGCGGCGACGAAGCCCACGTACAGCAGTCCAAGCAGAAACATCGTGACCGTCATCCGCACGGTCAACCGCCGGTCGCTCCTAAAGCGGCTCTGCATCTTGCATCACCCCGCAGTCAGGCACTCGTCCCGCTGTCCAGTGTGCACCTGGGGCGTCCCATGAACAGGTCCAAAGCCGCCCTGCTCCGGGCAAAGATTCCCGGTGGGGGCGGGTGCCCCGGACCGCCGGCACCCCGGCGATCACGCCTCACGCGCACGGACGGCCGGGCCCGGTCAGTAGCCGGACCGTATCTGAGCGTAGCCGAGCAGCACGATCACCACGGCCACGCAACCCAGCACCACCGCCGTCGACACCCAGGACGAGCGGCGCGGCCCGGCGGGGTCCGGGTCGCAGCGGAACGGCGCCGGGTCCGGGGGGTTCTCCTTCCAGCGGGCGGCCAGCATCCGGGCCCGCGCGGAAGGCTCCTTGTGCGCGGCCGAGTTCGCCCACCTGTGATCGAACTCCCGCTCCCACTCGTCCTGTTGCGACATTCCCCGTTCTACCTCTCTCGTCCGGCAGGGTGCAGGAGGGATCATCCCCCGAGAGTAGGAGACCTGGGAAGCGCAAAAGGTTGCTCAAGATGCCACCGGATGGGCGCGCAGTTAACATCAACAAGTGAAGCCGCACCGAGGGGTGCCCGAGGATGTATGCCCCTCCCACTCACATTCGTGCGGCAGCCCTACGGCCGCGCCGGATGTCCCATTCCGAGGTCGCGGGCCATCCCGCTCGTGCCCGGAAGCCGCACGACGGGTGGAAGGAAGGTGGATCCATGAATGCACATCGCGCGAGGCGACTCGCCGCAATGTCCGCGGTCGGCGTGCTGACGGCCGGTGGAGCCGCGATCGGCACCGCCGGCACCGCATCTGCCGCCACACCGACCCAGGTCACCCAGATCACGACGAACCGTGGCTGCTACTACAACAACTGGTTCGGCAGCAACTGCTTCAGCGGCGCCAATTTCTACGGCACGAACTACGGCTACGGCTACGGTTCCGGTTTCGGCTACACCACGCCCTTCGTGGTCGTCGTGCTGCGCTGACACCGGCGCACCGCCGCCCACCCGATCTCACCCAGCCAGGCCAGGCCAGAACACGTCCGAGGGCCGCCACCCGTCCCGGGTGGCGGCCCTCGCCGCCGCCCACCGGATCCTCAAGGGCGCTCGGCCCGCTCGGTCCGGGCCGATGGCGAACTGGAGTGATCACCAAGGGCCCGAGCCCGATCAGCAGTGGCACAGCATGCGCACGACGATGCAGTCCTCATGGAGCCCGTCGAGGTAGGCGGTGGTTTGCCGGGCGTAGGCGGCCGAGGGCTCCTCGCCGGGCAGGACGTGCGTGAACGGCCCTGGCCGGTCTGCCTCGGTCCACTGCCCGTCCAGGGTGAGCAGGGCGGTGGTGGCGAGGGCCCATGACGCCGCGCCGTCCAAGTCCGCTCGCAGGTCCCGGGTGAAGCAGGAGATCGGGTCGCTTTCCGGCCCCAGCACCCACAGGCCCAGGTTCGGATAGCGCTCCCGGGCCGAACGGTGGCTCAGCGCGCGCACCAAGGGCTGGGCGTGGTGGTCCGCGACAGCCTGCTCGCGGGGATAGCCCCGCGGGTTCGCACGGTGCCGTGCCAAGAAGGCGCTCAGCGGCTCGGCCGACGGGTGGTCGGCGACGAGACGTGCGAAGTCCCGCTGCTCGGCCTGCCACCGGGCTCGGGCCTCGGCGACGGCCTCGGCCTTGGTGGCCTCGAAGTCCAGCAGGCCCCGCGGTCCGCCGTCGCAGCGCAGTGGCCGGCGCGGTCGGCCGGCCGAGGAGGTCGTCCCGAAGATCAGTCGCGGATCACCGTCGAACTCCGGCCCGACGGCGAAACCGCCCTCGTCGCCGGCATCGATGTGCCACCAGTCCCATTCACCGTTCGGGTTCCACTCGTCATCAGGGAAGTTGATGTCGAACGGTGCCATCACGGCGTCCAGCGCCGCGCGCAGCTCCTGGGGAGAGGTCGGCGGCAGGCACACGTTCAGGTAGAACTTGCTCACGACCACCCCTGTGCTCACTGATCAGCAGGGGATGATCTTAAGGGGGCCCTTCGCTGCTGTCCTGTTGTTCGCTCCGACCCCCGGTCGGACAGGGGCGACAAGCGGCGGCGGGGCCAGAAAAACAGGCCGTCGGCCGTACCCTTCCACGCAGGAAGAGCACGGCCGACGGCCCACAGACGGCCCAGGGGAGCGGTTACCCGCTCTGACCTGGGGTGATGTCACACGTCGAAGTAGAGCTCGAACTCGTGCGGGTGCGGGCGCAGCTGCAGCGGCGCGATCTCGTTGGTGCGCTTGAAGTCGATCCAGGTCTCGATCAGGTCCGGCGTGAAGACGTCGCCCTGGAGGAGGAACTCGTGGTCGGCCTCGAGCGAGTCGAGGACGGCCGGCAGCGAGGTCGGGACCTGGGCGACGTTCGCGTGCTCCTCGGGAGCCAGCTCGTACAGGTCCTTGTCGATCGGCTCGGCCGGCTCGATCTTGTTCTTGATGCCGTCCAGGCCCGCCAGCAGCAGGGCGGAGAAGGCCAGGTACGGGTTGCCGGAGGAGTCGGGCGCGCGGAACTCGACGCGCTTGGCCTTCGGGTTGGAGCCGGTGATCGGGATACGCATGGCCGCGGAGCGGTTGCGCTGCGAGTACACCAGGTTGATCGGCGCCTCGAAGCCCGGCACCAGGCGGTGGTACGAGTTCACCGTCGGGTTGGTGAAGGCCAGCAGCGACGGGGCGTGCTTGAGGATGCCGCCGATGTAGTAGCGGGCGGTGTCCGACAGGCCCGCGTAGCCGGCCTCGTCGTAGAACAGCGGGTCGCCGTTGCTCCACAGCGACTGGTGCACGTGCATGCCCGAGCCGTTGTCACCGAAGATCGGCTTCGGCATGAAGGTCGCGGTCTTGCCGTTGCGCCAGGCCACGTTCTTCACGATGTACTTGAACAGCTGCAGGTCGTCGGCGGCGGCGAGCAGCGTGTTGAACTTGTAGTTGATCTCGGCCTGGCCGGCGGTGCCCACCTCGTGGTGCTGGCGCTCGACCTTCAGGCCGGACCGCTCCAGCTCCAGGGAGATCTCGGCGCGCAGGTCGGCGAAGTGGTCGACCGGCGCCACCGGGAAGTAGCCGCCCTTGTAGCGGACCTTGTAACCACGGTTGTTCTCCAGGGCGCCCGTGTTCCAGGCGCCCGCCTCGGAGTCGATGTGGTAGAAGGACTCGTTCGCGCTGGTCGCGAAGCGCACGGAGTCGAAGACGTAGAACTCGGCCTCGGGGCCGAAGTACGCGGTGTCCGCGATGCCGGTCGAGGCGAGGTAGGCCTCGGCCTTCTTCGCCACGTTGCGCGGGTCACGGGAGTACTGCTCGCCCGTGATCGGGTCGTGGATGAAGAAGTTGATGTTGAGGGTCTTGTCCCGCCGGAACGGGTCCACCCGGGCGGTGGAGAGGTCGGCGCGCAGCGCCATGTCGGACTCGTGAATGGCCTGGAATCCGCGGATCGACGATCCGTCGAAGGCCAGCTCCTCGTCCGGGTCGAACGCCTCAACGGGCACCGTGAAGTGCTGCATCACGCCCGGCAGGTCGCAGAAGCGGACGTCGATGAACTTGACGTCCTCGTCCGCGATGAACTTCTTGGCCTCGTCGGCGTTCTGGAACATCCAGCTCCTCCTACTCCCGACCGTCTACGCCGGGGCGGTAGATCCTTCGTGCGGCCAGTGCGGTGGCACACGGTGGTCTCGACCCTAGGGACGGGTGATTTCTCGGGCGTGACCCGTTTGTTTCGCAGAAGTTAACCGGTCACTGGTCCACCCTAGCTCCGGGACACCCCGGCGTACCCCGGTCATTTGGGGACGCAGTACCGTGGTCGGGTGGACAACAGGCAGGCAATGGGATCGTGGCTCTCCGGGCCGCGCGCGGCCATGGAAGACGCCGGTGCGGACTTCGGATACCGGGGCGAGCAGCTGGGCCTTCCCGAGGAGGGCCCGAACTCGATCGCCCGGCCCGGCAGGCGGCTCGGGGCGATCGCCGTGGACTGGGGACTGAGCGTCCTGATCGCATACGGCTTGATCACGGACGGCTATGGCCCGGCCACCAGCAACTGGGCGCTCGGCGTCTTCTTCGTCATGAGCGTCCTGACCGTGGGTACCATCGGCTTCACCCCGGGCAAGCGCCTGTTCCGCATCCGGGTCGTGGCCCTGGAGACCGGCGCGGTCGACCCGCTGCGCTCGGTGCTGCGCACGTTCCTGCTGTGCCTGGCGATCCCCGCGCTGATCTGGGACCGCGACGGCCGCGGCCTGCACGACCGGCTCGCGAAGACGGTCGAGGTCCGCGTCTGACGCTCTTCCCGCGCTCCGCGGCGAGAGGCTCTTTTCGCGCTTCACCCGACAGACACTCGTCCCGCGCGTTACGACGAGACGCTCCTCCCTTGCTTCCACGACGAAGGGGGCGCCCGGATTCGCTCCGGGCGCCCCCTTCGTCGTAGGAGGGAGGGGATCAGCGACCCCGCGGGCCGCCCTTCGGCAGCTTCATGCCCTTGGGCATCGGACCCTTGGGCAGCGGCATGTTGGTCATCAGGTCGCCGAGCGCCCGCAGCCGGTCGTTGGTGGCGGTCACCTGCGGGCCGGTCAGCACGCGCGGGAACTTCAGCATGGTGGTGCGCAGCTTCTTCAGCTCGACCTGGCCCTCGCCGTTGCCCACGATGATGTCGTGCACCGGCACGTCGGCCACGATGCGGTTCATCTTCTTCTTCTCGGCGGCCAGCAGGCTCTTCACCCGGTTCGGGTTGCCCTCGGCGACCAGCACGATGCCGGCCTTGCCGACCGCGCGGTGCACCACGTCCTGGCTGCGGTTCATGGTCACCGCGGGGGTGGTCGTCCAGCCGCGGCCGATGTTGTCCAGCACCGCGGCCGCGGCCCCCGGCTGGCCCTCCATCTGGCCGAAAGCGGCCCGCTCGGCCCGTCGGCCGAACACGATCGCCGTCGCCAGCAGGCCGATCAGCAGACCGAAGATGCCCAGATAGACCGGGTGCTTGACCAGGAAGCCGATCGCGAGGAACACAACGAACGTGCCGATGCCGACGGCCCCGAGTACAAGGCCGATCTTCTTGTCGGCCTTGCGGGTCATCTTGTACGTGAGGGCGATCTGCTTCAGTCGCCCGGCATTCGCGGCGTCCGCCGCGGTTTCCTTCCTCGCCATGCCACGAAGTCTACGTGGCCCCGGGACGTGCCGACGACGGCAGTGCCCGCAGCGGGAAGGGGCGTCAGTGGCGGCCGCCGGCCTGCTCCAGGAAGCGCTGCGTTTCGACCCGGTCCTTGGCGCGGCGGCGGTCCTCGAGGACGGAGGTCCAGGCGTTGCGGCGGGCGGTGCGCTGACCGGCGTTCATCAGCAGCGACTCGACGGCGCGAAGGGCGTCGGTGAAGGACGGGATGGCGGTGGCGCGAACCGGCGCGGCCTGCATGATCGAGGTCCCCCCTCGGATCGGGTGGTGTACGGAGCGTGATACCAGAGTCACTGATTGGTGTTACCAGGGCGTGACCGAGCGGTCAAACACGCATGAAGCCTTGTCGCGGAGCCCGGCAACGCTGACGCGGCCCTGACGGGTGCCCTCATCAGCGAGGACGGCCAGGACCGCGTCGACTCGGCCTTTACTGGCCAGTAGCTACTTGTGCGTGAATTCACACGCTTGGCTCACACCGCCTGGGCGGCGATGTACGTGCCGCGCTTCTCCACGGCCATCTGGTAGAGGCGCCCGGCCCGGTACGAGGACCGCACCAGCGGGCCGGACATCACGCCGGAGAAGCCGATCCGCTCGGCCTCCTCCTTCAGCTCCACGAACTCCTGCGGCTTGACCCAGCGCTCCACGGGGTGGTGGCGGACGGAGGGGCGCAGGTACTGGGTGATGGTGACCAGCTCGCAGCCTGCGTCGTGCAGCTGCCTGAGGGCCTCGCTGACCTCCTCGCGGGTCTCGCCCATGCCGAGGATCAGGTTGGACTTGGTCACCAGGCCGTAGTCGCGGGCCGCGGTGATGACCTTCAGGGAGCGCTCGTAGCGGAAGCCGGGGCGGATCCGCTTGAAGATCCGGGGAACCGTCTCGACGTTGTGGGCGAAGACCTCCGGGCGGGCGGAGAAGACCTCCGCCAGCTGCTCGGGGACCGCGTTGAAGTCGGGGGCGAGCAGCTCGACCTTCGTGCGACCGCCCTCGCGCTGCGCCGTCTGCCGGTGGATCTGGCGCACGGTCTCCGCGTACAGCCAGGCGCCGCCGTCCTCCAGGTCGTCGCGGGCGACGCCGGTGATGGTGGCGTAGTTCAGGTCCATGGTGACCACGGACTCGCCGACGCGGCGCGGCTCGTCGCGGTCGAGGGCCTCGGGCTTGCCGGTGTCGATCTGGCAGAAGTCGCAGCGCCGGGTGCACTGGTCGCCACCGATGAGGAAGGTGGCCTCCCGGTCCTCCCAGCACTCGTAGATGTTCGGGCAGCCGGCTTCCTGGCAGACGGTGTGCAGGCCCTCGCTCTTCACGAGGTTCTGCATCTTGGTGTACTCGGGACCCATTTTCGCCCGCGTCTTGATCCACTCGGGCTTGCGCTCGATGGGGGTCTGGCTGTTGCGGACCTCCAGGCGCAGCATCTTGCGTCCGTCGGGGGTGACTGCGGACACGACCGGCTCCCTGTGACTTCGATTCCTCGGCGCACACCAGGGTACGCCCGTGCTAACTGAGCCCTTCCGCTGAGGCCAACCTCGCTGCCGCAGGGCGCATTCCCTCGATCAGGCCGACGCCCGCTCGATCTCCCGTGGCTTCGGCTCCGCGTTCTCCAGCACCTCGCGCAGGTGCTTCTCGACCACCGGCAGGACCTCCTCGACGGTGATGTCCCGGCCCAGCTCGCCCGCGAGGGACGCGACGCCCGCGTCGCGGATGCCGCACGGGATGATCCGGTCGAACCACTTGTTGTCCGGGTTCACGTTGAGGGCGAAGCCGTGCATCGTGACGCCCTTGGCGACGCGGATGCCGATCGCGGCGATCTTGCGGTCCTCGCGGCGCTGGCCGGCGTTGGAGGGGGCGTACTCGGGGCCGTTGAGCCGGGGGTCGAACTCCTCGTCGGTGAGCCGCGGGTCGAAGTCCAGGGAGAGACCTCCCGGCACCGGCCGCCGCTCGACCGGATCGCCGAGCACCCACACCCCGCTGCGGCCCTCGACCCGGGTGGTCTCCAGGCCGAACTCGGCGCAGGTGCGGATGAGGGCCTCCTCCAGGCGCCGTACGTGCGCCACCACGTCGACCGGGCGGGGCAGCTTCTGGATGGGGTAGCCCACCAGCTGGCCCGGGCCGTGCCAGGTGATCTTGCCGCCGCGGTCCACGTCGATCACGGGGGTGCCGTCCAGGGGGCGCTCGCTGTCCGCGGTGCGGCGGCCGGCCGTGTAGACCGGGGGGTGCTCCAGGAGCAGCACGGTGTCGGGGATCTCGTCGGCGAACCGGGCCGCGTGCACCCGGCGCTGCTCGTCCCAGGCCTCCTGGTAGTCGACGGCGTCCGCGCCGAACCCCATGTGGACGAACCGCAACTCACTCACGGCAAGCGCCTCCCTCGCGATGTCAGGCATGTCATGCGCCCACGCCACTGTACGTCCGTCGGGCGAACGTCATCCCTGCGGGCGTTTCTCACACGATCGGATGAATGAACAGGGAAATATGCGACCGGCCGCTCACTCTCCGCTACATTCGCGCCGTTCGTGAGGGCAAAAGGGCTGCTCACAGGCAATCCAGGCACTTCAGGGGCCCGGAAGGCAGGAGACCGCACCGCAGATGACGGACCGACCCGCGCAGCGCACCCCCAACCGCCAGCTCGCCGCGCTCATCGCAGAGGCGGGGTTCTCCAACGCGGGTCTGGCCCGTCGCGTCGACCAGCTCGGCCTGGAACACGGGCTGGACCTGAGATACGACAAGACCTCGGTGACCCGCTGGCTGCGCGGACAGCAGCCGCGGGGCACGACGCCGGCCCTCATCGCCGAGGTGTTCACGCGCCGGCTCGGGCGCCGCCTCACCGCCCAGGACCTAGGCCTGGACGCGTGCGCGCCCGTGTACGCCGGGCTGGAGTTCGCGGCCACCCCGGAGGAGGCCGTCGACATCGTCAGCGGGTTGTGGCGCAAGGACTCGGGCAGCCACGCCGAGCTGCGCAAGATCGCCTTCACCCCGGCCGGGCTCGTGGTGCCCAGCCGGGACTGGCTGATCGGCAAGGCCGACGACAAGGTGGCCCGGGAGCCGCTGCCCCGGGTGCCGGCGCAGGGCCGCCCGGCCC
>NZ_JBLEBI010000116.1:0-21734 GCF_047340315.1 Streptomyces sp. AF1A | reverse complement strand
CTCGGCGGCCTCGCCCGCCGCCGTGGCGCCCACCGCGTCCGCGAGCCGCGCGGCGAACTCCTCGCGCGCCTCCTCGCTGAGCCCGACCCGGCGGGCGGCGGCGTAGACGGGTCGCAGTTCGGCCGCCGCGGCGTCCACGTCGGCGGACACCCGGCGGGCCGCGGCGCCGCGCTCGGCCACGAACTGGTCCAGCGCCTCGCGCAGTTCGCCGACGCCCTCGCCGGTGAGCGCGGACAGCGCGAGCACGGTGGCGCCCGGCTCGCCGTGCTCGCCGAGCGCCACGCCGTCCTCGTCCAGCAGCCGCCGCAGGTCGTCCAGGACCTGGTCGGCGGCGTCCCCGGGCAGCCGGTCGACCTGGTTGAGGACGACGAACATCACCTCGGCGTGCCCGGCCATGGGCCGCAGATAGCGCTCGTGCAGGACCGCGTCGGCGTACTTCTCGGGGTCGACCACCCAGATCACGGCATCGACCAGCTTCAGGATCCGGTCGACCTGTTCGCGGTGCTGTACGGCGGCGGAGTCGTGGTCGGGCAGGTCGATCAGGACCAGCCCTCGCAGTTGCGCGTCGTTGTCCGGGTTGTGCAGCGGACGGCGGCGCAGCCGGCCCGGGATGCCGAGCCGGTCGATGAGGCCGGCCGCACCGTCGCTCCAGCTGCACGCGATGGGCGAGGCGGTGGTCGGCCGCCGTACGCCGGTCTCCGAGATGGCCACTCCCGCGAGGGCGTTGAACAGCTGCGACTTGCCGCTGCCGGTGGCACCCGCGATGGCGACGACCGTGTGCCGGCCGGAGAGCTTGCGGCGGGCGGCCGCCTCGTCCAGGACGCGGCCCGCCTCGGCGAGGGTGTGGCTGTCCAGCCGGGTGCGGGAGAGCCCGACGAGTTCGCGCAGGGCGTCCAGGCGGGAGCGCAGCGGACCGTCGTAGGCCATGGGGGCGGGAGGGTTGCTGCCGGCCGGGCCGCGGCTCGCCGTCTCCAGGACGGAGGCGCGTTCGGCGGCGAGCGCGGCGGAGGTGGCCTCCGTGACACGCCGGGCGATCAGACCGTCGTCCCAGGCCCCGAGCGCGTCGGACTCGGGGTCGGCCCCCGTGTCCGGGGCGGTGCGGGGACCCGGCGATGCGGGGCGGGGGCCGCCGTCCGCATCGGTGCTGTCCCTGCGCGCGGCCCGCTCCGGGTCCGTGTCCCCGTCAGCGCTCCCCCCTCCGTGCGCTTCCCTCTTCTCGGCGTCCGGCTTTCCGCTGTTCCGTCGGCCGCCGTCACCGTCTTCGTCGTGCACGCGCGCGTGCCGTGCGTCGGCCGCGTCCTCGCGGGGCTCTCCGGAGTGCCGCGCGCGCGCCGTGCCGTCGCCGTCCACGCGCGCGTGCCCGGCAGGACTGTCCTCGGCGCCGTCCGTGTGCACGGCCGCGCCGCCGTACCCCTGCCCTCTGGGAGTGTCGTCACGCTGGGCGCTTCCGATGATCTGCGCATCCGCGCGATCGGCGCGGTCGTCGCCGCCGTGCTCCACCTGCCTGGTGCGGTCGGTGTGATCCGTGTGGTCCTGATCAGTGAGGGCGGTCACCGGTCACCTCTCTTTTTGCAGTACCGACAGCGCGGCGATGAGTCCGGCCTGGGGCTCGGGATGGATGTCCAGGGCGTCGAGCGGAGCGAGGCGCCGCTCGCGCTCGCGGTGCATGACGTGGTCCACGCGCTCGGTGAGCAGCCGCTCGGCCCGGTCGCGCAGGCGCAGCGCGCCGTGGGGGCCGACCCGCTGGGCGAGTCCCTCACCGGCGCTGCGTGCCCGGCGCCCGCCCAGCAGCGCGGTGGCGGCGAGGGCGGCCACGATGTCCGGGTCCGGCGCGGCGGCGCGTTCCAGCCCCCGCACCTCGTCCTCGGCGTACTCCTCCAGCTCGCGCCGCCAGCGCCGTACCGCAAGGCCGATGCGGTGCTCGGCCTTGTCCAGGGAGGCGTCGCGGGCGACGAGCTCCGGGGCGCCCGCGGCCGGCTCGCGGCGCCAGGCCTCGTCGACCCGCTCGTCGGCGGCGGTGACAGCGCACAGCAGCAGGGCGACCAGGCTCTCCACGAGGGCGTCGAGGAGCTCGCCGGCGGTGCAGTCCAGCGGGAAGGCGCGCCAGCGTTTGAGGGCGTCCCCGGCGAGTACGGCGCCGGACTGGAGGCGGACGCGCACGCGCGCGTGCTCGCTGTCGTAGGCGGCGTCCACGGCGGAGGTGAGCCGGAGAGCGGCCGCGTACTGGGCGGCGGCGGCGCCGGCCAGCTCGGGCATGCGGGACTTGAGCGAGTCGAGGAGGCCGTGGGCCGTGCGGGCGATGACGTATTGCCGGGCGGCGGTGTCCTGGGCGTGCTGGACGAGCCAGGTGCGCAGGGGTGCGACGGCGGTGGCGGGCAGCAGGCCGGCGCCCCAGGCGGACTCGGGCAGCTCGGGCACGGTGAAGCGGGGCACGTCGCCGAGGCCGGCCTTGGTGAGCAGAGCGGCGTACTGCCGGGAGACCTCGGAGACGACCTGGTGGGGCACCCGGTCCAGGACGGTGACGAGGGTGGCGTCGTACTCCTTGGCGGTGCGCAGCAGGTGCCAGGGGACGGCGTCGGCGTAGCGGGCGGCCGTGGTGACCATGATCCAGACGTCGGCGGCGCAGATCAGCTCGGCGGCCAGGACGCGGTTCTGGGCGACCAGGGAGTCGACGTCGGGGGCGTCGAGGAGGGCGAGCCCGCGCGGGACGGTGTCGGCGGTCTCGACGCGCAGCACGCGCGCGCGGGAGCCGCGGGCGCCGCGGGGGCCCGGGAGGTCGTCGCGGGCGTCCTCGTAGGGGGACCACACGCGGGTGAGGTCGGGCAGCACGCGCATTCCGCTGAACCAGTGCTGATCCTCCGGATGGCAGACCAGGACCGGTGTCCGGGTCGTCGGCCTGAGCACGCCCGCCTCGCTCACGCGACGCCCCACGAGCGAGTTCACGAGCGTCGACTTTCCGGCGCCCGTGGACCCGCCGACGACCGCCAGCAACGGTGCCTCGGGCTCCCTCAGGCGGGGTACGAGGTAGTCGTCGAGCTGCGCAAGGAGTTCGTCGCGGTTGGCCCGCGCGCGTGGGGCCCCGGCCAGGGGCAGCGGAAAGCGTGCGGCGGCGACACGGTCGCGCAGCGCGGAGAGTGTGTCGAGCAGCTGAGGCCGTACGTCCAAGGTCACCACATGCGAAGAATGCCCAATTTCGGGGGATTTCTGAAGCATATGGACATGTCTGCGCGCCGACCGAACAGAAAGGGCGGAAGGGACGACTGGGACGAGGACGCAGCCCAGGCATAACGAGTGCACAACACCCGGTGCGCCAGAGGCCAAAAGCGGTGCACGATTCGTACCTGCCTGCGATTATCAGGACCGCTTCACCGAACCTCCACATCGAGCCACGGAGGCGAAGCGACAGGGTCAAGGAACCGGGAGCCCTATCCTTGTCCCCGGCAACGTCACGGATCGGCCCCACACCAGGGCACCAGACACGAGGCCACCACACCAGGCCCCCGTAGCTCAGTGGATAGAGCAGGCGCCTTCTAAGCGCTTGGCCGCAGGTTCGAGTCCTGCCGGGGGCGCCAGTCTCCGCCCTCCCGCTTGGGAGGGCTTTTTGCTGGTCAGGGTGGGTACCGCTCGACGCGACGAAGCCCCGGACGCCCTCTCGACGATCAAGGGCAGGCTCCGGGGCTGTCCGGCTGTCACCGGGTTTTCGCGGGTGGCCGTGTCGAATACGTGTCGAAGTCGTCGACCGGGGGAAGATCAGCCGGTGCCTGGCAGCTCCGTCTCAGGGAGATCGCCCGCGGCCTTCAGTCGCCGTTCAGGTCCGGCAGCTGCCCGTCGATGCACCGGGCGTAGACCGCCAGCAGCACGGCGACGCTGTTTCCGGCCCATTCCGCCACTTGGGCGGGCGGGATGCCGTCGTTGAGCCACCGGTTGTCCTGCACCCGCCGTCCGGTGGACGAGTCGAAGACGTGCGGTCCGCGTACGGTGTGGCTCAGCGCAAGGAGAAGGAGGCCAAGGAGAAGAAGCGCAAGATTCGCAAGAAGCGCGGCTCCGGCTGACATCTACAGCACTGCACGTAGGCACTCGAGCACGGCCCTCGTCAGGTGACCCGACCGTGTGGTGTTGCCGCCGGGACACGTTCGGATCGAACTCTAAAGCGGTGCTCCCCGTCGCCCATTCAGAGCGAGGCAGAGAAGCCGGCGGACTGGTCGAGGTTAGACGGTGAGCCCGCACGGGTCGGAACCCATCCCTGCTGGAGCGCGACCGTGATGGCGTCGGCGACGTCGGAGGGCAGAACCGGTTTGCCTGGGCGTTCCAGCCGGTTGCTGCTGTGAGGTTGGTTCGTGGTGACGATCAAGGTCGTCCCAGAGTGCTCCGGTGTCCGCCTGCACGGTGGCGGTGCGAACAGTGACGCGCATGGCAGCTTCATCGGCGGTCCATGGATCCAGCGTTCGCCCCCCGACGTACACGACCTTGCGGAGGTAGCGGCGGACGATGTTGCCTTTCCCGTGGATCTTGTCGACAAGGCCTTCGCCCTGGAGGACTGCGAGCGCACTTCGCGGTGTGGCCGTACTGACCTTGTATCGGTCGGCGAGGTCTGCCTCGGACGGCAAGCGTTCACCCGGTTTGACTGCGCCGGTAGTGATGTGCCACCGGAGATGGTCGGCGATGTCGTGATGGCGTGAAGGCACGGACTGGGTCACCGCCTTCTCTGCACGCGAACGGCGGGGGTGCGGCTGGTGGCGAGGAGACCGAACCGATCGGCCTCGGCCACCACTTCCAGGACCTCCCGCCATAAGTCGGCGGAGAGCGATTCCGGTATCTCCGCTTCGACCGACGTGTACCGGTCGTACTCCTCCACGCGCGTGGGGAGCCCGACGGCGGACAGCCGGGCGGCGATGGCCGCCACGCGAGATCCCGAAGCGGGCACAGGGCAGCCTCCGTCAACCGGCGATCACTTTCAGTGAAACTAGTTAACTAAAGGGCTGTCCCGGAATGCGGTGCAGGCTGTCACGCCACTCCCTCCAGGGCAGGGGCATCAGCTGTTGACCTCGGCGCTTGCCTTCGACGCTCGCCCCGGGAAGAGTCTCATCCGGCGGACGTCCTTCGGGGCGATGTCGTGCGAGCTGGGGCAGGGGCAGAGGATGTGCGTAGTGGATGCGGCGGCCGAGGAGGCTGCCGTCGCTCGGTTCCTCCGCGAGTACCCGCAGACAGAGCAAGCTGAATACGGCCACCCCGCGCTTGTGGGCTGCACCGATGTCGCTTGGTCGCAGATCCCCGGGTGCCCTGCCGAGCTCCCGGTCCTGCTCCGTGGTCTCCTCGATCAGGTAGCCGGCCCCGAGGCCCTGCGCGTGCTGGACAACGTCTTGATGAACAGCGTGTTTCACGTGAGCCCGGCGATGTCGGCCGCCCTGCCCTTCCTGATCCGCCTGGCCGCTCTCCCTGACATCGCGGTGCGCTCCGGCCTGGTCGACCTCTTGGTCGTTGCCGCAGAGCTGTCTCAACCTGTCGACGCGGACAACGAACGCCAGGTCCTGCTGCTCGGCAACGAATGCGATCACCCGGAACGCGAATGGTGCAGGGCCGCCTTCGCCACACACGCGCCTGCGCTGCACGCGTTGTTGGAGGCCGAGACTCTTCCAGACGGACTGATCAGCGCGGCCGACCGCGAGTGCCTGCTCAGGGCTGCTGAGCCGCAGAGATACTCCTCCTCCTAACTACCGCAGGCCAGCACGGGTGCAGTGCGTGAAAAGATCTTGTTGTGTCTGGTGTGATCACAGCGTCGAACCCTTCCTGGATAGCCCCGTTCACTGGGCTGAACCTGCGTCAGTTCGGCAAGCTGATCACCGCGCTGCGCCGTGAAGGAGCGGATGCGGTCCGTAGAGGACGACCGTGGAGCCTGCCGTTGGAGGACCGGGTTTTGCTGGTCGCCGCGTACTGGCGGACGAACCTGACCTTGCGGCAGCTCGCCCCGCTGTTCGGAGTCTCGAAGTCGGCTGCCGACCGCATCATCGACCATCTCGGGCCCTCGCTCGCGCTCCAGCAACGCAAGCGGTTCCGCAAGGGCACCGTGCTGATCGTGGACGGAACCCTGGTCCCCACCCGCGATCACACCATCGCCGAGCAGTCCAAGAACTACAGGTACTCCACCAACCACCAGGTCGTCATCGACGCCGACACCCGGCTCATTGTCGTGATCGGCCGACCAGTCGCCGGCAACCGCAATGACTGCAAGGCATGGGAGCTGTCCGGCACGAAGGACGCTGTTGGAAGGGCGACGGTGATCGCGGACGGCGGTTACCGGGGTACCGGCCTGGTCATCCCCCATCGCCGCGAGAAAGGCCGGGCGGAACTGCTGGCATGGAAAGAGGAGCACAACGCCTCCCATCGCAAGGTCCGTGCCCGCGTCGAGCACACCTTCGCCCGCATGAAGAACTGGAAGATCCTCCGCGACTGCCGCCTAAAAGGCGATGGCGTCCACCACGCCATGCTCGGCATCGCCCGCCTACACAACCTCGCACTCGCCGGGTGAGCGAGCACGCCGCCCATCAGACGAACGCGGCCAGACCGACTCACCACTCTTCGAGTACCTGGAGATCTTCCTCAACCGACAGCGCAGGCACTCCGCTCTGGGCATGCTCAGCCCAGTGGAGTACGAACTGCGTGCAGAACCTGTAGCGTGAAATCAGGTATCCCGACTCCGCGTAACTCGGGGCAGGCCGGGGGCTCCACGAAACCGGGGTCAGCTCACTATCTGTGGTTCCAGGGCGATTGAAGCTCGTGCCCCTGGTGCCCGTCAGCACCCTGCCGCTCCGGGACGGCGCCGTGCGTCGAGCCATTCCGCTTGATTCCACATGACCGGCACGGCTCCAACGGGCTGGAAGGTGATGTCCGGATCGTCGCTGTGCACCAGGCACAGCACGCGTCGTCCGAACACCGCCGCGCTTCGGCCTTGGTCGGCCAGGATGTCCAGGACGATCTGAGCCTGTCGGGGACATGCCCGCGCGAAGTGGTCGTAGTGGTTGAGAACAAGGACGAAGCCGGTGGCATCGGAAGGTACCCCGAATTCACCGTCCACCACGTCGCGAAGGCAGTCGTTGAGCGCGTCGAGATTGCGGCCGTAGTAGTCGGGGAAGTCCAGGGCCGCGGCAATGTCCCGGTGCAGATCCTTCTCGGTCGTCCATCCAGAGGCATCCACTTCCACAACCGCGAAGTGCCGGTCGCGAAGACCCTCGATGGTCTGGTCGAGGAGCTCTCGACGCCAGTAGAGGGTGATGAAGGTGTTCGCCGCCAGCCGGCGGTAGAACTGGTCGGCGTCGTTGTCGGACCAAGACTGCTCGTTCACGTGCCCGATCTTGGCATAGAGCGGTTGCGTCTCATGGCGAATACTCCGCCTCCCCTCGCCAGACCTCTGCGCCGGTTCGCATCCCAGTAATCGTCAGCCGGGACGCCTGGCCATGACGACCAGACCGGGACCGCTGTACTCCTCTGGAGGGAGTCGCAGTTCGGCCACTGGGTCCAGGCCGGCCTGCTCGATCAGGGTGACGAGTTGCTCCGGCCGCCACTTGTGTGTCGTCCAGCGGACGGGTACGCCTCCGTAGGCCTCGGTTCGCACCGCGTCCTCGTCGCCGACGTGTGTTCCGGTGATGAAGTGTCCGCCTGGCTTCAACGCATGTGCGAACAGGGCGAGGACCTGGGGAAGGACGTCCCGGGGGAGGTTGAACAGCGACCACCACCCGAGCACGCCGCCCAGAGACGCCTCAGCGAGGTCGAGCTCGGTGGCCGAAGCTACGGCGAAGCGGCACTCCGGATGAAGTCGGCGCGCGTTCTCGATCATGCGAGGAGAGAGATCCACCCCGGAGACGTCGAGTCCGCGTTCGGCGAGGTAGGCGGTCACCGTTCCGGGCCCGCAGCCGACGTCGAGGACAGGACCGAGCCCGCGCACGGTGTCCGCGAAGACGTCGATCGACGCCTTGAGCCATGGATGGCGACGGATGTCGCCGATTCCCGTCGTCACGACCATGTGGGCGTAGTTGTCGGCCACCCGGTCGTAGGACTCGCGTACGACGTCGAGATCAGCCGGGCGGTCAATAGGGTGTGAGCGCATCGGCCAACGATAGGACTCTGCGCGGGACTTGGGGATGCTAGAGCCGTCGGCGCCAAGTCGTTCTTCACGGCCCGGCCGCTCGGGCTCGCGTCCCGGGTCGTCCGCGGGCGACGAAGGGATTCGGCGCCGCGGCGTTCAGCGCAGAGCCCGACGCTCGCCCACGCGGCTTGGCGGCACACCCAGCAGCACGTCGGGGACCGTCCGGCCGGCCGAGGTCAGCTCGGCCTGCTTGATGACGATCAGCTCGCCGTGGTCGGGCACGGCCTCGACGTCCCAGAGGCCGCCGTCTTCGTCGGCGTGACGGAAGTGGTGCCGCAGGGTGGCGCTTTGGGTACCCTCGGCTGCATGGTGGCGAATGCACCGGCCGCGAACACGGCGCACCCGCGTATGGCAACGTGCTTCGCGTATCTCTCCGCGGAACGGATCACTGAGCGCACGATGCCGCGACTGGCCCGACGCGTCCTCGCGGCGACCGAGGCGCGAGACGGGGCTGCACCGGTCTGCCTCGAACACGGTCGCAGGCCTGGCAGCGAGGCGGCCTGACCACACCACGCAGCATGAGCCGAGAGGAAGGCATCCACCTCGTTCAACGGCTCATGGACGCCGACTACGCCGACGAGGCCGAAGCCGACGAGATCCTCGCCGCGCTGGAACGCGGACTTGTCTGCCCACGCATCAGTGGCTACATCTTCTGGGACTTCGATCCGCAGCTGACGGCCCAGAAGGTCGTGGACCGAGCGCTGGCCTACGAGCCGTTCGCCCTGTGATCAAGGGCCATCGACCGCTGGTGCTGGACGGCAGTCTCACGCGTGTCGGCCCCAGTGCCCTCGGTGGATGACCGCGTCGGCGTGCCGACGGCGTTCCGCGACGCGCGGGCTCTGCGGAGGGAGGTCGTCGGCGCGGTAGCCGACGGTGATCCCACCGATCGGGGCGTACTCCTCCGGGATGCCGAACTCGTCGCGGAAGGGCTGCAGTTGTTCGGGCATGATGCCGAAGAAGCACGCGCCCAGCCCTTCGTCCACCGCCGTGAGCAGCATGAGCAGGGCGGCCATCCCGGTGTCGATGTACCAGTAGGGGGCGGGCCAGCGGGCCTCGGCTCGGTCCTCCCAGCCCTTGTCCGGCTCGGCGTAGCGCTCGAGGTAAGCAGCCTTGTGCGCCAGCGGAATCACCACGAGAGGCGCGACCTGCATGGTCGGCGTCTTCTCGACGCGCGTGGGGACGAAGGGCCAGAAGCGGGCCCGGTCGGCGGGATCCGTGAGGGCGAGGAACGCCCAGCCCTGTGAGAATCCGGCGGACGGTGCTCGCAGCGCCGACGCGAGGACGCGCTCGATCACTTCGGGGGCCAGCGGCTTGTCGGCATAGTGCCGGACCATGCGCCGCCGGCGGATCACCTCGGAGAACTCCATGTCGGCAGATCCTGCTGGAGCGCGGCGAACCACGGCAACCCCGATCGCGGCCAACCGCTGCCAGACATCCCGGGTGGCCGGGCGAGTGTCACGACCGTCCCACCGCACGTACGTCAACGGGAGGGTTGGCTCGCGATCATTACCGGCACGGAAACGATGATGCTCGTACGAGCCGCCCCGACCGTTGCCTCACTCCGCGGACTTCGCGGAGATTCTCCACGAGGCCGGCGGCAAGGCAGAGCCGCGGCACACGGCGGCATCCGGTTCGTTACGAGAACGGGCTGTTCAGGCCTGTAAGAGCGTGTCAAGATCCCGCAAGGGCCGACGCCGGGAAGACGGAGCGTCACGGGGCCCAGGCGCCGTTCGGTGGGGGGCTTGTGGGCGAGAGCGGACTGGTGCGGGAGTACCGCAGGCACCGCCGAGCGACGGGGCGGCTGAGAGGGTGGTGGTCGCTCGCCCCTCTCCAATTGTTCAACCTGGAACGGCTTCTGCGGTCGCACCACCTTTTCTCGCGATGGCTCGGTTGGGGGCTCCTCGCCCTGCAGGGCTGCCTGCTGGCGTGGTCTCTGCTCCGCCTGCGACGAGGTTTCACGCGAGTCGACACCAGCGGTGTCACCATCCGCGGCGCCTTCCTGACCCGCCGTATCCCTTGGAGCGAGATCTACGAACTCGACGCCCGCAAGGGGCCGCGGGCGCAGAAGGCCGGCTCGTTCGTGGGCACCGTGGACGGCCGCCGTCGTACGCTTCCCCAACTGGACGTGTGGCAAGTGGAAGGTGTCCACAGGGAATTGACCGCGCTCCGGGAGTTCGGAACCCGGTACGGCGCCCGGACGTGGGAACGCCGGCCGGAGGTCGAGCAGGCCCTCCGGAGACGCGCGGGACGGGCCCACTCCGTGGGCAAGGCCATCGTCGCAGCCGCGGTGGCATGGCTGGCGATGTTCCTTCTCTGGCTCACTCTCGGTGCCGCTGGTCGGGAACCGTCCGCGCCCCTGCTGCTCGCCGGGCTTCCGGTCGTCGCCCTCGTCTTCTTTCTTGCCTACTTCCAGTGGCACTGGGAGGCGTACGTACCGAGCGAGAGAGACGCCTGGTAGTGCCGGAGGGCCGACCGGGCCGGCGCGGTGTTTCCAGCCACGCCGCCCCGGCCGAGCGGAGACCTCTCATCGATTGCGGACGATTCCGGGCGCCGCCCCTACCCCCGTGGGGCAGGGGTTCGTCCGGAGAGTCCGGTGCCTGACAGCCTCGCGGAGTCGCCTCCCGTCGTGCCTCCCGGCGCCGCGTGTCGGGCCTGGACTCCCGCGCTGCGGTGCGCACGTCGACCGGGAGCCGGTCGTCGACGCCAAGCGCGGGAGGGCAACGGCGTTCACCGACGCGTGAGCTGCCCGGCAACGGCGGTCACCGGCGCCTGAGTTGCCCGGCAACGCCGGTCACCGCTGCGTGAGCTGCCCGGCAACCTGGTGCGAACCGTATCTTCAGCAGGCCCACGTCGCGATCGAGGAGTACCTGTCGTTCATCAGATACGACACATTCTGGCCGTACCAGCCGTAGCCCATGTAGGCGACAGTGCCCGAGTAGTTCACGTCGTTGTAGAACGCCGCGCATCGGTTCGTGTTCTTCTGGACGGAGGAAATGCTGTCGTTCAGGTTGCTCCCGTTCGTGTACGTGAGTTCCCTGAAATCCGCATACGACGCCTGGGGATCGAGCACGTGCACAGATCCCGTGAAGTTGGCATTCTCGTACACGCATATCTGGTTCGAGCCGCACACGTATGCGGCGCTGGCCTGAGGCGCCACGGCTACAGTTGCCGCGAACGCCAGTGCCACCACGGGAAGCGCAGTGGCCAGTTTCTTGATCATTGTCAGGATTTCCATTTCGAATCGATGGCCGGGCCGCGAAGCAATGGCCCGGCAAACAGCCTGGTGTCAAAGATCCGGATCACGAGCCGGCGGCTCGTATCCACGCGGAGTTGAGAACGATCTGTTTGAGCTGCGTGATGTTCAGGGCGGGTTCCCTGCGGTCTGCGGGCAACTGGTAAGCGCCTGCGTTGACCGTCGAGATCACCACGCGTAGTCCGTCTTTTCGGAGTGTGTCGACCGTCCATTCGACCGCTCCCTTGCCCCCTCGGGAAGCAGGGCCCCTGCGGACCTTGATACGGGTGCCGTCGGGCAGGGTGCCGGCTGTGGCGAACAACTTGGCCATGTCGGAGTCGCCGCGCTTCCAGCGCTGGACGTTCACGGCGACAAGGCTCTTGCCCCGGCCGTCGTCGACCGTGACATGTCCGAACCCGTCCGAGCCGCCCTTCTGCGTCGCATGCATGCCGGCCGGTAGCAGTTGTTCGATGACGTGGCTGATCTGCTGCCCGGTCATCCGTGCAATTCCCGCCGTCCGGTGAAGGGCCGGCGGCGCGGGCATCGCCCCGAGGACCGGATGCCACACCGAGGACGTGGCGAGGTGCGAGAGTTGCCCGAGGCTCAGCGGAAGTGACGTCTTCCCGCTCGCCTCCTGTCCCTTCGAACTGGTGGTCTCGGAGACGAGGACCTGCTTCCCGTCCTTGCCGGTGAGCAGAGCAGTGAGAAGAACGGGCCCTGCCGGCCGTTTCTCGTCCACGGGTGACCGGTCCAGCACGAGGGTGGCCCCTCCGGCCAGAGCCGTCTGCGTGCAGTGGCTGTACGGGTGGTAGGCCGTGTCGGGGCACTGCGAGAGCTGCGCGGGGACGGGGACCGGCCACTTGTTGAGAGTCACCGCCATCGCCGCCGCCTTGCCCCCGCCGCTGAAGACCAGTTGTGCGTGCGGCGGTGTGCCGGGCTTGTCGCTCAGCCCCTGGCCGTGCTCCTCCGAGAACGTCCCTCGGGGGAGCACGGATTCAAGGAGGTGCACCATCTGCTGTGCCGATGTCCGGGTAGCCGCACCGGGCCCGGCGTCGGCATGCGTCGACTGGCAACCGCCGAGCAGGGCCGCGCTCACACCCACCGACAGGGCCGCTACGCATGCCTTCCGCCGTCGTACCGTCACACCGCCCCCCGTTGCGCGGGTACTGTCACGGACGGCCGCAGCCTTCGCCGATGGACGTTCCGACCGGCCACCGGCCGAAAGCATCGGAGAACGGCCACGCCGGACGGCCGGGCGAAGATCCGCAGGATCGGTTGGCATTGCAGAGCACCGTGTTCCATCGTTCGAGGTTCAGAGCTGCGGGCGCCGAGGCACCAAAGGTGACACCACTGGATGAGCGCCATGAGAGCGCTGCGCCGCTTCCGAGGGGGCGGCATCCCCGTGCGCCGCTACCAAACTCCACGAGGGGTGACGGCAGCAGGCGTGGTGAAGGGCCTCACGGGCGCGGGGCACGGGACGGCTTCCGGCCCGGGAAGGGCATCAGATCCCCGGAGTGGACCACGAGCTGATGGCGTTGTTGTAGGGGTAGCTCAGCGTGTTCCAGGTCCAGTGGGGCTGGAAATAGCCGTAGGTGCCCTGGAAGTTGTAGTCATTCCACGTCTCGATGGCGTAGCCATTCGTCGAAATGGACGAGATCGCGTCGTTCATCAGCTTGGGGGACTGAGGCGTCCAGGAGACGTGGCCCGATCCCGACAGGCATTCGTCCGACGGGTACTGGAAATACGTGGAGGCGCACAGGTACCACTTGCTGTAGTCCAGAGCGGATGCCGAGGGAGCGGTCGTGGTGACGACAGCGCCGGCCATGGCAAGGGTGGCGGCCCCTCCGAGCAGGACCGTCTTGAAGCTGCGCATTGAGTGTCCGTTCTCACCGGGCCCGGGAGCACGCTCGCCGGAGCGGGCGCGGGCGAATAATTACTTGACTAAGCAAGCATATTCACACATTACTTGTCGCGTCAACAAGATCTTCGATCATGGCAGCCCGGCCGCCCCGGGTGTGGGAGCCGGGCTGCCGGCCGTCCGCAGGAGCGAGATCACCTCAGGTCGACGAAGTCGCCCGCCGCCTTGACCCGCGCGGTGGTCGTGGTGCCCCAGAAGAAGAAGCGGTAGTAGCCGTCGGTGGTGGCCTTGACCGTGGTCCTGAGGGTGCCCGTGGAGCTGGTCGCCAGGTACTGGGCCGTCGTGTAGGTGCTGCTGCCCTTCTTGCGGAACTGCAGCTCCACCCGCTGCCCGGCGTAGCCGTGGTACTTGTTGTCGTCCCAGTTCGCCCGGGAGAGCTTCCCGGTGACCGTCAGGGTGCTGCCCTTGCGGGCCGGCTCGGGCGAGGCGTTGACCGTCAGCCTGGAGTAGCGCTGGACCGCGTTGGACGCGAGATCGCCCTGCGCCTTGACACCGACCTTGCTCCAGTCGGGGTGGCCGTCGGGGTCCTGGCCGTTGTAGGCGACC
Source organism: Streptomyces sp. AF1A (assembly GCF_047340315.1). Lineage (NCBI taxonomy): Bacteria > Bacillati > Actinomycetota > Actinomycetes > Kitasatosporales > Streptomycetaceae > Streptomyces > Streptomyces sp. AF1A. The sequence goes on along the minus strand of NZ_JBLEBI010000116.1, from coordinate 7,898 downwards.
GCGAGGGCACCGGCGTGCCAGCTTCCCGCGTCGGCGTTCGACAGGTCGCCGAGCGAGGGGTGGATGACGACGCGGCCCACGCAGGTGGCCGTCGTCGCCGAGGTGAAGGAGCACGTGGCCGGGGCGGCCGACAGGAGGTTCTTCGGCGCGTCGAAGTTCCCCTTGTACAGCAGCGGGCCGGTGAGGAAGTCGTCGGCGTGCACGGGCACGCTCTCGTCGAACGTCATGTCGTAGCTGACCGGGACGGCCACGTCGTGGGTGGTGCCGACCTTGATCAGGTTGGCGATCTTCATGTGCGAGAAGGAGACGGCCAGGGTGTACGGGGTGCCCGTCCCGGCGGCGGTACGGCTGCCCTCCGAACCGGCGGAGGCGGACCGAGCGGCCCGGAGGGCGTGCGCGGCGTCCGTACGGAAGCTGTGGGCGTCCGCCTGCGCGGGCGGCACCGCGAAGGCCGAGAGAACCGTGGCGCCGCACAGGGCTCCCACGATGGCTCGTGTACGCATACGTTCCCTTGCGAGATCAGGAGCGCCACGGGGCGGTCGCTGCCCGCGGTCACTGCCCGCGGTCGCTGCCCGCGGTCACTGCCCGCGGTCGCTGTCCGCGGTCGCTGTCCGTGCTCGTCACCGCCATGGCCCTCGGGTCGTCGAGGAGTCCACTGACTCGACGGATGAGATCCGCGGCATGGGCCAACGGTTGTACGACTGTTCGAGGCGGCGTCAGCCCTCCGCGGTCGGAGCACGACGGGCGTGGTGTACGGGCGCGGACTAGCCTGGAAGTGCGCGGGCAGCCGTTGGGGCCAAGGGTCTTCCGGGTCGGTGCCTCCGTTCCCCGATGTCCTCTGCTCCCCGATGCCGGTCTCGCGGCCGGCGGAGGCGTGTCGACCGTCCACGGCCGCGTTCCCTCCCCTCACATCGAGTCGCATGGAGTGGCATCGAGTGGCATCGAGGCGCCGTACCAGGCAGGAGTACGGAGATGGCTTGGAATCTGAACGGTACGTACCTGGAGATCTGCAACTGTGACTCCGTCTGCCCCTGTACCACCTCGGGTCTGACGGCGCCCGCCGACAACGAGCGCTGCCAGGTGACGCTCGCGTTCCACGTCGCGCAGGGCGAGGTCGACGGCGTGGACGTGTCGGACCGCAGTGTCGTCGTCTTCGCCGACACGCCGCGGGTGATGGCCGACGGCGGCTGGCAGGTGGCGCTGTACGTCGACGCCTCGGCCGACGACGGCCAGGCGGAGGCGCTGGGCAAGGTGTTCTCCGGGCAGGCCGGCGGGCCGATGGCGGCGCTCGTCCCGCTCATCGGCGAGGTCCTCGGCGTCGAACGCGTCCCCATCGACTTCCGCGACGACGGCCGGCGCCACGCCGTGCGGGTGGCGGACGCCATCGACATCGAGATCGAGGACCAGATCGCCCCGCAGTTCGGCGAGGACGGTCCCGTGATGACGCTGACCGGCATGTTCCACCCGGCGAACAGCACGCTGACGATCGCCCGGTCGACGCGGGCCGTCGGCCGGGACGTGCAGGGCCGTTCCTGGGACTTCACCGGCCGCAACGGGCACTCGGCGCCCTTCTCATGGTCGGCGTGACCCGACCGGCGATCGCGGTCCGCCGCCCCGGGACCTGCGCGGGGCTGTTGCTTCTCGCGGCGGGCGCGGCCTGGGCCTGGACGGCGCTGCGCGGGAGCACCGTGGGCGCGGGGACCATGGCCGGGGATCTGCCCGCCTTCCTGGGCACATGGACGATCATGATGACCGCCATGATGCTGCCGGCCACCGCGCCGATCGCCTCGCTGTACGCGGGGACGGTACCGGTGCACCGGACGGCGCACATGATCGCCTTCACCGCCGGCTATGTGCTGGTGTGGGCGGCGGCCGGGCTGCCCGCATACGCCCTGGTCATCGGCGCGACACGGGTCGCGACCGAGTATCCCGCCGCGGGCACGGGGGTGGCCTCCGCCGTCTTCGCCGTCAACGGTGTCTACCAGCTCACCGGCCTCAAGGACTTCTGCCTGTCCAAGTGCCGCTCGCCGATCGCTCTGCTGCTGGACTGCGCGTCGTACCGCGGCCGGTCGCGGGACGTGCGTGCCGGGGCGCGTCACGGGTCGTTCTGCCTGGGCTGCTGCTGGTCCCTGATGCTGCTGCTCATCGCGTTCGGCGTGATGAACCTCTGGGCCATGGTGGCTCTGTCGGCCGTCATCACCTGCGAGAAGCTCCTGCCGCGGGGCCGTCTGCTCGCCCGCGTCGTGGGTCTCGCGTCGTTCGCGCTCGCGATCGCCGTCATCTGGGTGCCGGTGCCGACGCCCGGCCTCACGGGCGGCGGCATGGCCGAGATGGGCCTGCGTCACCTGTGACGCCCGCGGCGCGGCCGGGAGAGGTGCGGGAGCGGCGACGCGTCTGCGTACGCCGCGGCGGCTCGCCGTGTGCCGCGCGCCGCCGCCCGGGCACAGAGCCCCGGCACGGCCCAGGGGGGAGTGGGCCGCACCGGGGCGGCCGGTCAGGCCACCAGGTCCGTGGGGGCCGGCGCCCGTTCCGCCTCCGCCTTGGCCGCCAGCGCGTTCACCGCCGCGTTGAAGCGGACCGGGGACGGCGGGAGGTCGGGGCCGAGGACGTACTCCTTGAGGGTGCGGCGGGCCGGGGCCATCGGATCCGCGTACGGGGGGCGGACCGCGTCGAGGATGTCCGGGAGGCGGGTGCAGGCGCGGTCGAGGAGATAGGCGCCGCCCGCGGTGGTGTAGGCGGCGCGGAACTCCTCGTCGGGCAGGTCGCGGGCGTTGGTGAGGACGTACGGCTTGAGGCTGGCCACGAAGTCGGCGACCACCGAGGAGACGTCGCTGATCAGGATGTCCGCCTGGTTGAAGCAGTCGTACAGCGACGGCAGCTGCTTGAGGATCACGTTGTGGCGCAGCGGGCCGCGGCTCTCCCAGAAGATGCGGTGCCACTCCGCCCGCAGCTCCTGCCACTCGGCGGCCGCCGCCCGGTCGGGGACGTGGGCCTCGCGCAGCTGGGTGGCGTCGTCCCCGCCGTGCCGGCCGGCCAGTTCGTCCAGGCGGGCCTGGATCTCCCGCAGCCGGGGCTTCGCCGCGGCGACCGCCGCCTCCGCCTCGGCGGCACCGCGCCGCTCGTTGTCGGCGCGCAGCAGGTCCCGGATCGCGCGGTCGGCCGCGGCGGCCTCGGCCGAGCGCTTGCCGGTGAGCGGGTGCGGCTTGTAGACGACCCGGACGTTCTGCGTCAGAAGCCGCTCGATCAGGGTGACGCCCATGGGGATCAGGGACGTGTGGCAGTCGTCGTCGCTCCAGCCCTCCCAGGTGGGGGCGTACAGGACGACGGGCAGCGGCCCGGGGGTGTGGTCCTGGTGCAGGCGGATCGGGGACAGCTGGGGGCGGCCCACCTCGACGATCGCGCTGTCGCTGATGGCGTGCCGGACCCGCTGGTACCGGTCGCGGCCCGCGCGTCCGGCCACCCAGATCTCGTCGTAGACCTTGCTGACCCGGTTGCTGCTGGCCAGCTTGTCGCTGTCGCCGTGGCCGATGAAGACGTGCTTGGCCTCGGCGACGCGCAGCATGTGCACGTTCTTGCCCGCGTTGCCGGGGTAGAGGACCACGCGGACGCCGGACAGCTCGAGTTCGGCCAGGTCGTCGGCCTTGGGGACGCAGACGACCGGTATCCAGGTGCGGCTCAGGTAACGGTACGAGGCCCGCTCGCGCAGGATGATCACCGGGCGCAGGTCCAGCTGCTCCAGCGTCTCGATCCACATGTTGACCTGGTACATGAAGTCGCGGGAGACGGACGCGAAGCTGAAGTACAGGGCCACCTCCGGCCGGTAGGCGGCGAGTTGGCGGTTGACGGCCGCGAACACCTCGTCCCGTTCGGGCATGCGGCGCGCCCGGCGGTACTGGCCCAGCAGCGCCAGCACGGCGACGGCGGTCAGCCCGACGGTCAGCGCGAAGCCGGCCTCGGCGGGCCGGCTGCTCCCGGCGGCGAGCACGGCGAGGAGCCCGGCGTGGGCCGGCAGGTCCAGGTGGAGGAGCTTGCGCAGGAAGCGGCGGTAGAGCAGGGCCGGCGGCTGCGCGGGGACGGCCAGTTCGGACATGTCGAGGTTGCGGACGACCAGGGGCAGCACCCGGCGGCGCCGGATGGCGTGGTGCACGGCCGTGAAGAGCATCATCATCGCGAAGTGCGCGCTGAAGACGGCGAGCGCGGCGACGAGCACCGCGTCCGGCGCGTCCAGGCGGCTGGCCAGGGCGAGCAGCATCACCGTGCGGACGGCGAACCGCAGCGGGCGGGTCAGCTGGAGCGTGGCCAGGCGGCGCACGAATTCCGGGGCCCTGGCGTGCAGCACCTCGTCCGCCGCGTACGTCACCGCCGACGCCGCGGCGAAGCCCCACAGGGACGGCAGCAGCGCGCAGACCGGCAGCGCGGCGAATGCGGCGCCGAGCAGCGCCGCGAGGAGCAGGTCGGTCGCCCCACGCACACGCAGGACACCACACAACCGACGGATCATGGACCAGGGCCTTCTCTTCCGGGGATGCAGGCACGCGGTGGGGCACGCGCCGGGACTCACACCGGTTCGACGTAAGAGAAGGGTGAAGAGTTGTACATCTGAGCGAAAGAAGACACTCAGGTTCCGTTTCCGTGCCGGAGGCCGCACCGTGCCCGGTCGTGACCAGCCGTTACAGTCGCCGTCGGAAGGGAGAGACGACGTGCGACTTCGCTGTGCGGTGCTGGACGACTTCCAGGGCGTGGCCACCGAGCTGGCCGACTGGTCGGTGATCGAGGACGAGGTGGAGGTCGTCGCGCTGCGCGAGCACATCGACGGCGAGGACGCCCTGGCCGCCGTCCTCGCCGACTACGACATCGTGGTCACCCTGCGCGAACGGGTGCCCTTCCCCGGCTCGCTGCTCGCCCGCCTGCCCCGGCTGAAGCTGCTCGTCGCGTCCGGGATGCGCAACAGCGTCATCGACTACGCCGCCGCCGAGGCGGGCGGGGTCACCGTGTGCGGCACGGAGAGCTCGGGCACCCCGCCGGTGGAGCTGACCTGGGCGCTGCTGCTGGGGCTCGCCCGGGGGATCGTCGAGGAGAACAACGCGCTGCGCGCGAACGGCCCCTGGCAGTCCACCGTGGGCGCCGACCTGTACGGCCGCCGGCTGGGCCTGCTCGGACTGGGCAGGATCGGCAGCCGCGTGGCCCGGGTCGGTCTCGCCTTCGGCATGCGGGTCACCGCCTGGAGCCGGCACCTCACCGAGGAGCGCGCGGCCGAGACCGGCGTCGAACTCGCCGCCTCCAAGGAGGAGTTGCTCGCCGAGAGCGACTTCGTCTCCGTCCACCTGGCCCTCGGCGAGGGCACCCGGGGACTGGTCGGCGCCGCCGAACTCGCCCTGATGAAGCCGAGCGCCTACCTGATCAACACCTCCCGCGCCGCGATCGTCGACCAGGACGCCCTGCTGGCCGCGCTGCACGAGGGCCGGATCGCGGGCGCCGGCGTCGACGTCTTCGACATCGAGCCGCTGCCCGCCGGCCACCCGATGCGCACCGCGCCCCGCCTGCTCGCCACTCCTCACCTCGGCTACGTGTCGCACGCCAACTGCACGACGTACTACCGCCAGGCGGTGGAGGACATCCAGGCCTACCTGGCGGGTTCGCCGGTACGACGGCTTCCCTGAGCGCGTCGGACGGCGGGGCGCCGGCGCTTCGTCCTCCCTGGTGAGCACCGCTTCCCTGTTGAAAGGGTGATCCGCGGGCGATCACCGTGACCAGCCCTGCCCGCCGCCGTTGAACGGGAAGTGCGGCGGCTGATCTGCCGTCGCGCTTTCCGAGCAACAAAAGGAGAACGTGATGTCTCGCATCGCGAAGGCGGCCGCCGTCGTCCTCGGCTCCGGCGCCGTGGTGATCAGCGGGGCCGGCCTGGCCCTGGCCGACGCGGGCGCCGAGGGCGCGGCCGTGGACGCGCCCGGCGTGGTGTCCGGCGACGTGGTCCAGGCGCCGCTCGACGTGCCGGTCAACGTGTGCGGAGACACGGTCGACGTCATCGGCCTGCTGAACCCGGCCCACGGCAACAGGTGCGGCACCCTGAACGGCACCTCCATCCCGGGCAACCCGGGCCCGAGCGGCAACTACGGCGACTGATCCGGCCGTACGGACAGGGCAGGGCCCCGGCACCTCGAGCGCCGGGGCCCTTCTGCTGCGCGCGGCGTCCGCGGCCGGGCGCTCAGGCGTACCGGTAGATCCGGCTCATGTCCTCCAGCTGGTCCGGGGTCTCGTCCCACGGCGGGAGCTTGTGGTGCCGGGCGACAACCCGCCCGTGCTGCGGATCGGTGGGACCCGGCGGCTCGGCCGGCAGGTAGCGGTGGGTGCGGTGGGCCCGCTGCCAGCGCTGCCACTGCAGGTCCAGGAAGGCGTGGTGCAGCCAGAACACCGGGTCGTTGACGGAGGCGGCGCTGAGCATCGCCCCGCCGACCCAGCGGTGCACCCGGTTGTGGTTGTGCCAGGAGGCGCTGCCGGTGCCGGCCCCCCACCCCTCGATCTTGTTCCGGAAGCCCCGGGTGACGGTGGAGTCCCAGGGCCACACGTCGTAGGCCGGGTCGTCGAGCGCCCACTGCAGTTCCCTCGCCGTGGGCAGCTGGATGGGGGCGGCGGCCCGCCCCAGGTCCCGGGTGAGGTAGCGGCCGTCGGTGACGCCCTCCTTGATCGTCCAGTGACCCGCCGAGTAGGCGAACGGCCCGGTCGTCACCTGCCGGTCGGAGCGCCGCCCGTTGCCGCCGAGCAGGTCGGGCGTCCACGGCACGGAGGCCGCCGTGCGGTCCCGGGTCCAGTCCCAGTACGGCACGGTCACCGAGGAGTCCACGCGGCGCAGCGCCCGCTCCAGCTCCAGCACGAACCGGCGGTGCCAGGGCAGGAAGGACGGCGCCATGTGGGCGGCGCGCAGACCGGTCTCGCCGTCGGCGGCGAAGTGGGCGATGTGGATGCGCACGAACTCGTCGTACTCGCCGCGCCGTTTGACCTCCAGCAGCGCGTTCACGAACCGCCGCCGCTCGCTCGCGGTGAGCGCCCGGACGTTCTTACGCACGTACGCCATGCTGTCCCCCCATGGTCAGGTGTCCCGTGTAGGGGTCGCCGACCGGGCCCGTGGCCAGGTCGCGCAGCCGTCGGTCGGGGCCGATCTCGTCCACCACCGCACGGGCCGCCTCCAGCGGCGTCCGGTACGAGGTGTAGTGGTCGACCATGCTGAGCCAGGTGTCGTCGGCCCGCCGCATCAGGTGCAGCGGGCGGCCGTCGATGGTGATCCGCCAGTCCCGGCCGGTGGCCCTCCAGCTTCCGGCCGGGATCAGGACGCCCGAGATGTGGCGGCCCCGGTAGATCTCGTCGAAGGACGTGGCACCGGGGTCCTCGGCCGCAGGCGCGGGCCGCGAGGCGGCGACGACCGGCGCCAGGGCCAGGGCGGCGACGGAGGCCAGCAGCCCCCGTGCCGCCTCTCTGCGTGACGGTCCGGCCCTTCCCGCTCCGGCCTGCTGCTTTCCGCTCATCGCCGCTCCGCCGACACCGACGACCATCGCTCACCTCTCGTCCGGGTTGGGTTGTCCTTTCCGGCTGACGGGCCGAGGGCGGCCCGGGTCACCGCCGGGGGGCCGTACGGTGCGTACGGCCGTGTGTCGCGCCGGTTCCCCGGCGCCCTACAGGTCCGGCCTCATGCCCAGGTCGATGCCCGTGGCGCTCCGCAGGACCGGGGCGAGGTCGGCGACGTCGGACGCCTCGACGCCGGGCAGGCCGAAGTCGTCCGGGTCGGGCGCGGTCCGGGGGGCGTCGGCGCTCCGGCCGGGGCCGAGGGGGCGCAGGCCGGTGACGGGGGCGTCGAGGCCGACGTGCGCGGACCGCTCGTCGAGGACCCGCGGCAGCGGCGCCCG
>NZ_JBLEBI010000115.1:0-21744 GCF_047340315.1 Streptomyces sp. AF1A | reverse complement strand
CCGTCACGCCGAAGTCCGTCGCGATGCCGGCCAGCCCGTTGGCGTACCCCTGGCCGACGGCGCGGGCCTTCCACTGGCCGCCCCTGCGGTAGATCTCGACGACGACCAGCGCCGTCTCCGCGCCGAGCTGCGGCGGGGTGAACGTCGCCAGCACCGCGCCGCCGTCCGCGTCGCGGATCGTGGCCGTCGGCTCGATGCCCTGGAAGGTCTGGCCGGCCGCGTCCGGGCTGGCCGTGACCACGATCTTGTCGATGTCCGGCGGCACGGCGGCGGTGTCGACCGTGATCGCGTCCGGCCCGGCACCGCCGCCCGGCCGGTACGTCACGCCCGGCCCGGCCGGCTGGTTGTAGAAGATGAAGTCGTCGTCCGAGCGCACCTTGCCGTCGGCGGTGAGCAGCAGGCCCGAGACGTCCAGCCGCACCGGAGCGGCCACGTCCACCGTGACGCGCGCGGCGGGAAGCGGGACGTTCGAGCCAGGGGTCATAGCTGTCATGCCGGGTCAACGAACGAGACCGTTTTACCGTTCCCTTACCAGCCGGAACCGTCGGCCGGACGGATGAGCCGGAACCGCCCTCCGGAAACCGCCGGACGGAAGTACCCGCCGAAAGCACGTTCCGGAAGTACCCGCCGGAACGTGCCGGGCCGCCCGCCGGCCCGCCTACGGCACGACCACGATCTTCCGGCCCACGCCCGCCGCGAACTGGCTCAGCGCCTCCGGGTAGCGGTCCAGCGGGATCCGGTCGCTGATGAACACCTGCGGGTCCAGCACCCCGTTCGCGAACAGCTCGGCCGCCCGCTCGAAGCTGTGCAGCACCGCCATGGAGCCGGTGATGGTGATCTCCTGGTTGTAGATGCGGTACGGATCGATGGTCACCCGGGTCGCGTAGTCGGCGACCCCGAACTGGAGGAACGTGCCCGCCTTGGCCACCCGGCCCAGGCCGTCCTGGATGGCCGCCGCGTTGCCCGTCGCGTCCACGACCAGGTCCCAGCCCTGGGGGCGGTCGAGCTCGTCGGGGCTCGCCGCGGACGCCGAGGCGCCCAGCTGCCGGGCCGTTTCCAGGCGCGCCGGGTTCACGTCCACCACGTCCACGCTCGCCGCGCCCGTCCGCTTGGCCAGCTCCAGCATCATCAGGCCCATCGTTCCGGAGCCGTAGATCAGGACGTGGGCGCCCAGGCGGGACTGCAGCACGTCGTAGCCGCGCACCGCGCAGGAGAGCGGTTCGATCAGCGCCGCGTCCTCGGTGCGGACGTGCTCGGGGAGTTTCACGCAGTTCGCGACCGGGGCCACCGCGTACTGCGCCGCCCCGCCGGCCGTGGTCACGCCGATCGCGGCCCACCGCTCGCACATGTTGTTGTGGCCGATGCGGCAGTAGCGGCACTCGTAGCAGTACAGGGAGGGGTCGACGGCCACACGGTCGCCGATCGCCACCTCGGTGACCTGGGCACCCACCCCGACCACCTCGCCGGCGAACTCGTGCCCGGGGACGATCGGCAGCTTGGGCGCGAACTCGCCCTGGAGGATGTGCAGGTCCGTGCCGCACAGGCCGCACGCCGCCACTTCGACCACGACCTCGCGCGGTCCGGGCGTCGGGTCCGGGACCTCGGTGACGACGGCACGGCCCACGGACTCGATGACGGCGGCCTTCATTTCACGGCTCCCAACGACAGGCCCTGGACCAGCTTGTCCTGGGCGGCGAACCCCGCGGCGAGCACCGGCAGGGAGATGACGAGCGACGCGGCGCACACCTTGGCCAGGAACAGGCCCTGGCTGGTGATGAAGCCGGTCAGGAAGACGGGGGCGGTCTCGGCGACCACGCCCGTGAGAACCCGGGCGAACAGCAGCTCGTTCCAGCTGAAGATGAAGCAGATCAGGGAGGTGGCGGCGATGCCGGGCAGGGCGATGGGGGCCACCACGCGCGCGAGGACGGTCGGCAGCCGGGCGCCGTCGATCTGCGCCGCCTCGATCACCGCCACCGGGACCTCGGCGAGGAAGGACTGCATCATCCACACGGCGATCGGCAGGTTCATCGAGGTGTACAGGATGACGAGCAGCCAGATGTTGTCGAGCAGCCCGGCGTTCTTGGCGAACAGGTAGATCGGCAGCAGGCCGGCCACCGCCGGCAGCATCTTCGTCGACAGGAAGAAGAACAGGACGTCGGTCCACTTGCGCACCCGCCGGATGGACAGCGCGTAGGCGGCCGGGAGGGCGAGCAGCAGGACGAGGAGCGTCGAGGCCACCGACGCCGTGGCCGAGTTGATCAGTGCGGGCCAGGGACTCGCGCCGCCGCCCGCGCCGAAGAACTCCCGGTAGCTGTCCAGGGTCAGGGCGGCCCCGAAGGACGGCGGATTGGTGGCGGCGTCCGACTCCGAGTGGAAGGAGGTCAGGGCCATCCACGCGATGGGCAGGAAGAACAGCAGACCGACCAGCCAGGCCAGCAGGCCCAGTCCCGCTCCGCGGCGGCTGCGGACGCGTACGGCGACGTCGCTCATGCGCGGGACACCTCCTCGCGGAACAGGGACGACACCACGCGCAGGGCGAAGGTCGCGATGACGATCGAGCCGATGACCACCAGCACGCCCGCGGCCGAGGCGAGGCCGTTCTCGTGGGCCTGGTAGAAGCTCTGGTACACGGTGTAGGGGAGATTGGCGGTGCCCAGGCCGCCGGACGTGATCGTGAAGACCGCGTCGAAGTTCTGGACGATGTAGATCGAGCCCAGCAGGGCGCCGAGTTCGAGGTAGCGGCGCAGGTGCGGGAGCGTCAGATGGCGGAAGACCTGCCACTCGTTGGCGCCGTCCACCCGCGCGGCCTCGAGCTGCTCGGGGTCACGGCTCTGCAGCCCCGCCAGCAGGATCAGCATCATGAACGGCGTCCACTGCCACACCAGAGAGGCCTCGACCGCGAGCAGCGGCGTGCTGGAGATCCAGTCCGGCTGGGGTCCGCCCACATAGTGCAGCAACCCGTTGAACAGGCCGTACTCGGGGTTGTAGAGAACGTGCTTCCACAGCAGTGCGGCGGCCACCGGCACCACCAGGAACGGGGCGATCAGCAGCGTGCGCACCACGCCGCGGCCCCGGAATCTCCGGTTGAGCAGCAGCGCGATGCCCAGGCCCAGGACCAGGCTGACCAGGACCACGGTGACCGTGAGCAGGACCGTCGTCCACACCGAGTGGCGCAGATCGGGGTCGGACAGGACCTGGCTGTAGTTGCCGAGGCCGGTGAAGTGACGGTCCTTCGGGTAGAGGGCGTTCCAGTCGAAGAACGAGATCACCAGCGTCGCCACGAACGGCAGCTGGGTCACTACGATCATGAAGACCAGCGCGGGCAGCAGCGGCGCCCGGGTGGCCCACGCGCGCATACGGTTCGGCGGCCGGGTCGCCGGCCGCGCGGTGGCGGCGGCGACCCGGGCGGAGGTGGTGACGGTCATGACCCCTCGTACTTCTTGGCGACGGCCTCGGCGAGCCGCTGCGACTTCTGCAGCGCGCTGTCCACGGACTCCCGTCCCGCGATCGCGGAGCTGATCTCCTGGGAGACCTTGGTGCCCAGGTCGGTGAACTCGGGGATGTCCACGAACTGGATGCCGGGCACCGGGCGGGGCTGCACACCCGGGTCGTTCGGCTTGGCACTGGCGATGGCGCTGCGGGTGACGTCCGCGAAGGCGGCCGCCTCCTTGCGGTAGTCCGGGTTGTCGTACGTCGACGAGCGCTTGCCGGCCGGCACGTTGGCCCAGCCCGCCTTCTCGCCCACGAGCTTCTCGTAGTCCTTGCTGGACGCCCACGAGATGAACTTCCAGGCGTCGTCGGCGTGCTTGGACGCCTTCTGGATGCCCCACGCCCAGGTGTAGAGCCAGCCGGAGCTGCTCGTCTTCTCGACCGGGGCGGGGACGTACCCGATCTTGCCCTTGACCTTGGAGCCGGAGGCCTCCAGCGAACCCGCGCCGGACGTGGCGTCGTACCACATCGCCGTCTTGCCCTGCGTCATGTCGTTCAGGCACTCGGCGAAGCCGGACTGCGCGGCGCCGGACTCACCGTGCTTGCGCACCAGGTCGACGTAGAACTGCGTGGCGCGCTTGAACGCCGGGGAGTCCACCTGCGCCTTCCAGTTCTTGTCGAACCAGGTGCCGCCGAAGGTGTTGACGACCGTGGTCAGCGGGGCCATGACCTCGCCCCAGCCGGGCAGCCCGCGCAGACAGATGCCCTTCATCCCGGGCTCGGCGCCGTCCGCCTTGGCGGCCAGGTCGGCGACCTGCTGCCAGGTGGGCTTGGCCGGCATGGTCAGGTGCTTCTTCTGGAAGACGTCCTTGCGGTACATCAGGAAGGAGGACTCGCCGTAGAAGGGCTCGCCGTACAGCTTGCCGTCCGCGGCGGTGAGGGCCTGCCGCATCGGGGCGAGGATGTCCTGCTGGTCGAAGGCGGTGTCGCGCTTGACGTACGAGTCCATCGGCTGCAGCCAGCCGTTCTTGGCGTAGATCGGTATCTCGTAGTTGCTGAGCGTGGCGACGTCGTACTGGCCCGCCTGGTTGGCGAAGTCCTGGCTGATCTTGTCTCTGACGTCGTTCTCCGGCAGGACGGTGAAGTTCACCTTGATGCCGGTGTCCTTCGTGAAGTTGGCGGCGGTGAGCTTCTGCAGCTCCACCATCTGGGGGTTGTTCACCATCAGGACGTTGATGGAGTGCGCCGAGGCCCCACCGCCGGCGCCGCCGGCGCCCGAGCAGCCGGCGAGCAGCGGAGTGATCAGCGTTCCTGCGGCGGCCACCGCGAACAGGGGGCGGGGGATGCGTCGGCTCTGGGTTCGCATGGGGTGCTCCTGGACCTATGGGGAGACAAGGGGCGCCCACGGGTGTGGGTGTGCCCCCGGGGGGACGGGGTCGGGTACGTCAGGCGCGGATGACCTGCGGGCCCTGCAGCGAGTAGCGGTGGGCTTCGGAGGAGGGCAGCAGCGTGCTGGTGACGATGGCTTCCAGCTCGCCGATCTCCGCGAACCGGCAGAAGCTCACCGCCCCGAACTTGGTGTGCACGCCCGCGAAGACCGTTCGGCGTGCGGCGCGGATGGCCTGGGCCTTGACCTCGCTGACCGCGGGGTCGGGCGTGGTCAGCCCGTGTTCGCGCGAGATGCCGTTGGCTCCGATGTACGCCAGATCGATGACGAACCCGGCCAGCATCTTCGTCGTCCAGTGGTCGACGGTCGCCAGCGTGCCGTGCCGGACCCGGCCGCCCAGCAGCAGCACCGACGTGTTCTGGGCCTCGGCGAGCGCGCCGGCGACGGGCAGGGACGCGGTGACCACGGTCAGCGGCCGGTCCCTGGGCAGCGCCTCGGCGATCAGCTGCGGGGTGAACCCCTCGTCGACGAAGACCGTCTCGGCGTCACCGAGCAGCTCGGCCGCGGCGGCCGCGATCCGGCGCTTCTCGGGCACGTGGCTGGTGGCGCGGAAGGCCAGCGTCGTCTCGAAGCCGGCGCTCTCCACGGGATAGGCGCCGCCGTGGGTGCGGCGCACCAGTCCGTGGTCCTCCAGCGCGCGCAGATCCCTTCGTACGGTCTCCTTGGCCACGCCCAGCTCGGCCGCGAGCGCGGTGACGTCGACGGAGCCGGTGGCGCGGGCGACCCGCACGATCTCGCGCTGGCGCTCTTCGGCCGTCCTCGCGGGATTCGCCGTCATGGCCGACACCTGCTTCCGTGCTCACTCGCTCACTGCCCGTTCGGGCCCGGTGGGGCCTACGGGGGAATGTTTTACCGCCGGTGCCCGGCGCTGACCAGGTCTGTTGCGCATCCGTTGCTGCCCGTATGCGACCGTTTCGCCATGGGCGTGCCCGTCTCGGACCTGCGCGGCTGCGCGCGAGGGGGTGAGATCGGGCGGCTTCCGTGCCCGAATGCGCCGGCGGGCGGGCCCGTTGTGTGCCCGCCCGCCGTCCTGGCGATCGTTTTCCGCCGCTCGTCGCCCTCCCGGGGCCTCAGTACGGCCAGATCGGCGGGTCGCTCACGAAGTGGCCGCCCAGGTGGCTGTGGGCGGGGTTCGAGGGGTCCAGCTCGCCCTGCTCGGCGATCAGCTTCTCGGCGTAGGGCTCGGAGTCGTCCTGCGGCTCGTAGCCGAGCGCCCGCGCGCTGCCCAGGTCCCACCACAGGCGGGTGTTGGCCGAGGAGCCGTAGACGACCGTGTGGCCGACGTTCTCGGCGGTCAGGGCCGCGTGGAAGAGGCGGGCGCCGTCGGCCGGGCTCATCCACACCGAGAGCATGCGCACGCTGGTCGGCTCCGGGAAGCAGGAGCCGATGCGCACGGAGACGGTCTCCAGGCCGTGCTTGTCCCAGTACAGCTGGGCCAGGTCCTCGCCGAAGGACTTCGACAGGCCGTAGAAGGTGTCCGGGCGGCGCGGGGTGTCGACGGGGATCAGCGGGCCGCCCCCGCGCGGGGCCGGGGTGAAGCCGACGGCGTGGTTGGAGGAGGCGAACACGATCCGGGGCACGCCCTCCAGGCGCGCGGCCTCGTACAGGTGGTAGGTGCCCTCGATGTTCGACTTCAGGATCTTCTCGAAGGGAGCTTCCAGGGAGATGCCCGCCAGGTGGAGGACCGCGTCCACGCCCCGCACCGCCTCGCGCAGCGCCCCGGTGTCGGCGAGGTCCGCGGTGATCGCGTCCGGCGCGTCCTCGATGGGGCGCACGTCGAACAGGCGCAGGCTGTAGCCGTACTCCGGCAGCAGGGACCGCATCAGGGTGCCGAGCCCGCCGGCGGCGCCGGTGAGCAGAACGGTGCGGGGAGCGGGCATCCTTCGATCTCCTTGACGTCAACGGCCGCATGCATGGACATGGTTCATATTCATGGACACGCTAGGGAGCGGCGATCGGGCCCGTCAAGTGTGCCCTGAGCGGGGCGAATCCGCCGCCGTGATGCCCGTTCGGGCGCTTGACCGGCTCCATTGCGGGCCCGTAGCGTGAGATCGTTCAGAAATATAGACGCCGATCAGAAACATGCACTGACAGGGAGCGCCCGTGACGTCTGCCCCTCTCGCCGCCCGGCTCCATGACCCGAGCGGGCCGCTCTTCTTCCCCGTCACGGCCTTCGGCCCCGACGGCTCGCTCGACCTCGACGTCTACCGCACCCATGTGAGCCGCGGCGTCGCGGCCGGCGCCGCCGCCGTGTTCGCCTGCTGCGGCACCGGCGAGTTCCACGCCCTGCTGCCGGAGGAGTTCGAGGTCTGCGTCCGGACGGCCGTCGAGGCGGCCGGGGGGCGCGTCCCGGTCGTCGCGGCCGCCGGCTACGGCACCGCACTCGCCGTCCGCTACGCGCGGCTGGCCGAGCGGGCGGGCGCCGACGGCCTCCTCGCCATGCCGCCGTACCTCGTCCTCGCCGGCCAGGAGGGACTGCTGCGGCACTACCGGGAGATCGCCGCGGCCACCGCCCTGCCGGTCATCGTCTACCAGCGCGACAACGCGGTGTTCACCCCGCGGACCGTGGTCGAACTCGCCCGCACCGACGGCATCGTCGGCCTCAAGGACGGCCTCGGCGACCTTGACCTCATGCAGCGGATCGTCAGCGCCGTGCGCACCGAGGTCCCCGGCGACTTCCTGTACTTCAACGGGCTGCCCACCGCGGAGCAGACCCAGCTCGCCTACCGCGCCCTCGGCATCACCCTGTACTCCTCCGCCGTCTTCTGCTTCGCGCCAAAGATCGCCCTCGCCCACTTCCGCGCCCTGGCCGCGGACGACACGGCCACCGTCCGGCGCCTCCTGGACGGCTTCTACCGCCCGTTCGTCGAACTGCGCGCCGAGGGCCGCGGCTACGCCGTCTCCCTCGTCAAGGCCGGGGTGCGGCTGCGCGGCCTGGACGTCGGCGAGGTCCGGCCCCCGCTGCACGAGCCGGCCGAGGACCACGTCAAACAGCTCGCCCAGCTGATCGAGCGGGGCCACGCGCTGCTGGAGGAGGACGCGTGAGCCCGTACCGTTCCCCGCTGCGGGAGGAGACCGCGTGAAGGCGTCGGCGTTCGTCTACCCCTGGGACGTGGACGGGGACCCCGAGGCCCCCGCGCGCATCGCAGGACTCGGCGTCGAGCAGGTCACCCTCGCCGCCGCCTACCACTCCACCCGCGCCCTGACCCCCCGGCACCCCCGCCACCGCATCGTCACCGCCGAGTACGCGGCCGTCCTCTACCCGGCGGGCGAGCGCTGGGCGGGCCGCGGCCTGCGACCTTACCCGGCAGGCCGCTGGGCCCCCGGCGACGCCTACGGCCGGGCGGCGGGCGCGCTCAGCGACGCCGGTCTGGAGGTGCACACCTGGGTGGTCCTCGCGCACAACTCCCGCCTCGGCGCCGAGCACCCGGACACCTCCGTCGTCAACGCCTACGGCGACCCCTACCCGTGGGCGCCCTGCATCGCCCAGCCGGCCACGCGCGCCTACCTCGTCGACCTGGCCGCCGAGGCCGCAGTGCGCCCCGGCGCGCGCGGCACCGAGCTGGAGTCCCTCGGCTGGTACGGGCTGCAGCACCTGCACGCCCACGACAAGACCTCCGGCGTCGGTCTCGGCGACGCCGGGCAGTATCTGATGTCCCTGTGCTTCTGCCCGTCCTGCCGCGCCGGGTACGGCGCGCACGGCCTCGACGCGGACGAGCTGGCCGCCCGGGTGCGCGCCGCCCTGGAGCCGCTGTGGCGGGGCGAGGCCGACGACGCGGGCTGGCCGACGGTCGGCAAGCTGCTCGGCGAGGACACGGCGGCCGCCACGCGCGCGTGGCGCGACGACACCGCCCGCACCCTGCAGGAGGAGGCCGTCGCCGCCGTCCGCGCGGCCGCGCCCGACGGCTTCCGGGTCCTGCTGCACGCCGACCCGGTCTCCTACCACTGCGGCGCCAACGCGGGCGCCGACCCGGCCCACGTCCTGTCCGTGGCCGACGGCGTCGTGGTCCCCTGCACCGGCGGCACGGACCTGCTGGCGCCGTTCGCCGAGCAGGCGCGAGAGGGGACCGTCGTGGCCGCCAACTTCACGGTCGTCACCGGGATGGGCGGCAGCCCCGGCACGCTCGCGGCGGACGCGGCGCGCGCGCGGGCGCACGGCGCGACCGAACTGCGGCTGTATCACGCCGGGTTGGCGTCGGACGGCGACCTCGCGGCCGTGCGCGAGGCACTGGCGGCGCGCTGAGCGAGCGGGACCGCCGTCGCCAGCAGCGCGAGTCCGTAGCAGGGCAACAGCCACGCGGGGCCGGCCAGTTCGACCAGGCCGGCCCCGACGGCGAGACCCAGCACGTTCGGGGTGAACATCAGCGTGTTCGCGGTGGCCGTCGCGCGGCCCAGCAGCGGACCGGGGGTCTCCCGCTGGACGGCGGTGAGCGCGGCGATCAGCACACAGGGCAGCCCCAGACCGCTCGCCGCGCCGGCGGCCAGGGCCGGCGCGTCGGACGGCACGGCCCGCGCCATCACCGCCAGGCCCGTCAGGGCGATCCCCGCCGCCGCGAACCGGTGGGCGCCGAGCCGGCGCAGCCCCGGGCCGGAGACCAGGCCGACCGCCACCGATCCGACGCCCTGCACGGCGTACAGCACGCCGGTGTAGCTGGGGGCGTGGCCGAGGCGGTCCACGACGGCGTACAGCGTCGTGCTGCTCAGCGAGGCGAGGAACATCGTCGTGCCGCCCGCCCGGACCAGTGCGCGCAGTCCGGGCCGCCCCCGCAGGTACCGGACGCCCTCGGCGGTCTGCTGCCGCCAGGGCCCGCCGGACCCGGCGGGCCGCTCCTCGCGCACGCGCAGCAGGGCGCACAGCCCGGCGGCCAGGACGAAGGTGACCGCGTCCAGGCAGGCGACGGCCGGTCCGCCGCAGGCCGCGTACAGACTCGCCCCGGTCAGCGGGGCGACGAGCTTCATGCCCTCCGTGAGGCTCATGCGCAGGCCGTTGAAGTCGCCGAGCATCTCCGGGCCGACGGCGGCGGTCACCAGCACCGACTCGGCGGCATCCTGCACCGCGCCGGTCGCGCCGTACACCACCAGCACCGCGAACAGGAGCCACACGCGGCCGGGGGCGTCCACGGCGAACAGGGCGGGCAGCAGAGCGGCCAGGCCCAGGTTGCCGGTGATCAGCAGGGTCTTGCAGCGGACGCGGTCGGCGACGGCGCCCAGCGCCGGGCCCGCCAGAGTGGGGGCCCACAGGGCGAGCGTGCACAGGGCGGCCAGGCCGTCGGACCCGGTGAGGTCCTTGACCCACACGCCCGACGCCAGCCACAGGGAGGAGGTGCCGAAGCCGGACACGACCACGGCCGCCAGATAGCGCCGGGCGTTGCGGTCCCGCAGCATCCGGAGCACGGTCAGGGAAGTCGTCATGCCAGGTCATCGTGGATCTAAGGAGGGCATGAGCGGATCGGTGAGGTGCCTTATCCGGGGCGTCGGGGCGGCGACAATCCGTCGGAACCTGTCGGGAATGCCCATGGGGCGCGGGGTGCCCCGACCCTACTGTCGGCGGCATGCGCTACCTCGCCCCGATCCTCATCGGTCTCGTCTACGTCCTGCTGATGTCCCTGATCCACGAGCCGCACCGGCGCCGCGTCAACGCGGTCATGGTCGCCGGCGCGGGTGCGGCCTATCTGAGCGGCGGGGGCCTCGGCGGCTGGGAGTTCGCGTTCACCGCGGTCGCCACCTGCGTGGCCTACCGGGGCCTGGACTCCTGGGCCTGGACCGGCGCCGGCTGGCTGCTGCACACGGCCTGGGACGTGGTGCACCACCTCAAGGGCCACCCGATCATCCCGTTCGCGCACGACTCCTCGTTCGGCTGCGCGCTGTGCGACCCGGTGATCGCGGCGTGGTGCCTGGGCGGCGGCCGGTCGCCGTGGCGGTGGCCGCACGGCGGACGCCCGGCACCGATGAGCTCCGGCGAGCCGGGCGGTTCACGACGCGACCGAACACCGCTGCGGTGAACCCTGGTTCGGGGTGGGTCGCGCGCATCGCCCGTCCCGGGCAGGAGGGTTCGGCGTCCGAGGCCTGGGCGGTGAACGGGTCTCTTCGGAGACGGTGAACGGATCGCCCTGCCACGGGCGTAGTACGCGCGGCCCGGCGCCTCCATCTCCACGTGGACGACGCGGAGCTGGACCGCAGGCGCGCCGCGTGGACCCGCCGCCCGCCCGCTACGAGCGGGGCTACGGCGCCCTGTACACCGAGCAGATCACCCAGGCCGACACCGGCTGCGACTTCGCGTTCCCGGCCAGGCCGGACCAGGTGCCGGACCCCGTACGCCGGCTGACCTGGCAGGCGAAGAGGTGAAGCGCCCACGCCTCCACGGCCCGTGCCCCGCGCGGCCTCGGCTGCCGTGAACTCCCCGCCGGGATCCAGCCGTTGGTGGACCCAAGAGGGCTCCGGGTCGGCACAGGACCGGGCATATCGATCGGGTAACAAGGCTCGCGATCTCTGTGTTATGCGCGTAGACAGTCGGTGACCTGGTACATCACTCTCATCCACCAGATCCGGAGAATCCATGCGGAAGTCCCTCAGAGCCACCGCCGTCGGCGCTGCGTGTGTCGTCGCCGGTGCCGCGCTGTACGGCGCGGGCGCGGCCACCGCCGGGCAGTCGACGGCCAACTCGACCCATGAGCCGTACAACATCGGGCTCCTGGTGAAGGACATCGACACCTACTACGGCACCACCGCCGACAGCAACGGCGTCTACCAGGCGTCCCCGGACAGCCCGTACGCCAAGGACCTGGCGCGCGTCGACGCCGACGCCAAGCGCTACATCGACAGGGCGGCCCGCACGGCGCGCCACCACGGCGAGAAGCCGGCCGTCATGTTCGACATCGACGACACGCTGCTGCTCAGCCTCGACTACGAGAAGCGCTACAACTACACGTACAACTCCACCACGTGGAACGACTACGTGAACCGGGCCGACCGCCCCGCCGTCTTCGGCAGCCCCGAACTGGTCCGCTACGCCCAGTCCAAGGGCGTCGAGGTGTTCTACAACTCCGGCCTCACCGAGGCGCAGCGCGCCGGCGCCGTCGAGAACCTGAAGAAGGTCGGCGCCGACGTGAACCTCGACCCCGGCCACATGTTCCTCAAGGACGCGGCCAACCCGCCGGCCTACCTGAGCGGCTGCGCCACCCCGGGCGCCTGGAAGTGCACGACCGTCCAGTACAAGTCCGGCACCCGCAAGCACATCGAGCACGACCTCGGGTACGAGATCATCGCCAACTTCGGCGACCAGTACTCCGACCTGGACGGCGGCTACGCCGACCGCGCCTACAAGCTGCCGAACCCGACGTACTTCGTCAGCTGAGCCCGACCGGGCGACCCCGCCCCCGTCACCGGCAGCACCGCGCCGGTGACGGGGGCTCGTCGTTGCCGCGGTGGCCGGGGACCGGTGGCCGTGCCCGGGGCGCCTGGAGCGGACGCGCGCTCGTCGGTGAGGCCGGCCCTGCACCCCATTCCGTAACACGGCGACAACCTGATCGGGATGCGGCGGGGGAACAATCCAGCCAGCATCCGCACACCGCTCACCAGGCAACGAGGAGTTGGGCCATGTCCGAGACGCAGAAGGTGGACCAGCGGCGGTCCGCCGCGCCACCTGCCCTCAGCGGCGTCGACCGGTATTTCAGAATCTCCGAACGGGGATCGACCTTCGGCCGGGAGATACGCGGCGGGTTCGCCACGTTCTTCACCATGGCCTACATCCTCGTCCTGAATCCGATCATCCTCGGCAGCGCCAAGGACAAGTTCGGGCACTCCCTCGACACCGGTCAACTCGTCACCGCCACCGCCCTGGTGGCCTGCGTGATGACGGTCGTCATGGGCGTCGGCGGCAACCTGCCCCTCGCCATCGCCGCCGGCCTCGGCCTCAACGCCGTCGTCGCCTTCCAGTTGGCCCCGCTGATGAGCTGGTCCGACGCGATGGGCCTGGTCGTCATCGAGGGCCTGGTCATATGCCTCCTGGTGATCACCGGGCTCCGCGAGGCGATCATGAACGCGATCCCGCAGCAGCTGAAGCAGGCCATCGGCGTCGGCATCGGCCTGTTCATCGCCTTCATCGGCTTCGTGGACGCCGGGTTCGTCAGCCGCATCCCGGACGCCGCGAACACCACCGTGCCCGTCCAGCTCGGCGCGGTCGGCCGGCTCACCGGCTGGCCCGTGCTGGTCTTCTGCCTCGGCGTGCTGCTCACCATCGCGCTGCTCGCCCGGAAGGTGAAGGGCGCGATCCTCATCAGCATCGTGACGATGACCGTCGTCGCGATCGTCATCAACGCCATCGCCGACATCAAGAGCTGGGGCCTGACCACCCCGAAGGTCCCCGACAAGGTCGTCGCCGCCCCGGACTTCGGGCTCATCGGTCACTTCAGCCTGTTCGGCGGCTTCGCCAAGGCCGGCGCCCTGACCGCCGTCCTGCTGGTCTTCACCCTCATCCTGTCCGACTTCTTCGACGCCATGGGCACCATCGTGGGCATCAGCGCCGAGGCCGGACTGCTCGACGACGACGGGCAGGTGCCCGGCATCGGCCGGGTGCTGTTCATCGACGGCGCCGCGGCCGTCGCGGGCGGCCTCGGCTCCGCCTCCTCCAACACCGCCTACATCGAGTCCGCGGCCGGCGTCGGCGAGGGCGCCCGCACCGGCTTCGCCAACCTGATCACCGGCGGCCTGTTCGGCCTCGCCCTCTTCCTCGCCCCGCTGCTCACCATCGTCCCGCTCCAGGCGGCGGCGCCCGCGCTGATCGCCGTGGGCTTCCTGATGATGACCCACGTGAGGCACATCGACTGGGACCGGTACGAGATCGCCATCCCGGCGTTCGTCACCATCGCCGCGATGCCGTTCACGTACTCCATCACCGACGGCATCGGCGCCGGCTTCCTCTCCTACGTCCTCATCAAGACGGTGGTCGGCAAGGCCAGGGAGGTCAACTGGCTGCTGTGGGCCGTCTCGGCGCTGTTCCTCGTCTACTTCGCCATCGACCCCGTGGAGCAGCTCCTCGGGGTCAAGTGACCCGGCGGGGGCGGTCCGTCCAAGGGGCGCCCTCGCGCCGGCGTCACTTCAGCGCCGCCTCCATCATCGCCCTGGCCACCGGCGCCGCCAGCCCGTTGCCGCTCACCTCGGACCGTGCCGCATCGGACTGCTCGACCATGACCGCGACGGCGACCTCCTTGCCGCTGCTGCCGGACCTGCCGAACGAGGTGAACCAGGCGTACGGCGTCTTGCTGTTGTTCTCGCCGTGCTGGGCCGTACCGGTCTTGCCGCCGACGGTCACCCCGTCGATCAGCGCGTTGGTGCCCGTGCCGTCCTTCACCACCGTCTCCATGGCCGACTGGAGCTGCTCGGCGGTGGAGGAGCTGACGATGCGCCTGGTGTCCACGTCGTCGTCGTAGTTCTGCAGCACATCGCCGCCGCTGTCGGTGATCTGCGACACCATGTGCGGCGAGACCAGCTTGCCCCCGTTGGCCAGGGCCGCGGACACCATGGCCATCTGCAGCGGTGTCGCGGTGACGTCGAACTGGCCGATGCCGGACAGCGCGGTCTGCGCCTGGTCCATGCCGGACGGGTACACGCTGGCGTAGGCCCGCACCGGCACGTCGAGCTTGCCGTCGTCGAAGCCGAACTTCTCGGCCATGGCCCGCACCTTGTCCTGGCCGAGCTGGACCGCCATGTGGCCGAAGACGTTGTTGCAGGAGTACTGCAGGGCGACACGGATGGGGGCGTTCCGGCACGGCGCCGACGTGTTCTCGTTCACCAGCACGTGCGTCGTGCCCGGCGGGGTGTAGGGGTCGGGGCTGTCGGTGTGCTCGTCCACGTTCTTGTACAGCCCGTCCTCCAGCGCCGCCGCGGCCACGACCAGCTTGAAGGTCGAGCCCGGCGGCAGCGGCTGGCGCAGGGCGCGGTTGGTGAGCGGCTTGTCCTTGTCCGCGTTGAGCTTCTTCCAGGCCGTGCCGGCCGTGTTGGCGTCGGTGAGCGCGGAGGGGTCGTACGACGGCGTGGACACCACGGCGAGGATTCTGCCCGTCTTCGGGTCGATGGCGACGGCCCCGCCCTTCTTGCCGCCGAGGGCGCGATAGGCCGCCTTCTGCACCGCGGGATCGATGGTGGTGATCACGTCGCCCGGGTCGGCGCGCTCACCGGTGAGCGTGTCCATGACGTTCTTCAGGCGGCTGTCCGTGCCGTTGAGCAGGTCCTGGTAGATGCCCTCCAGTTGCGTGGGCGCGTAGGCCTGCGAGGCGTAGCCCGTCACCGCCGCGTACAGCCTGCCGTCCGTGTACGTCCGCTTGTACGCGAGGTCGCCGCCCTTCGTCCGCGCCGAGCCGGTGATCGCGTTCCCGGCCACGATGATGTTCCCCAGCGGCCGCGAGTAGGTCTCGATCGCGTTGCGCCGGTTGTCGTTGTCGTCCGCGAGGGCCTTGCCGTCGTAGAACTGCACCCAGGTCGCCCTGACCAGCAGAGCGAGCACGAGCAGCAGCGTGAAGACGGACGCCCGTCTGATCGTCTTGTTCATCCCGCTCACAAGACGATCGGGACGGGGGCAATCGTTCCCGTACGCCCGGGTTTCTCATCGGGCGCTCATCGAGCGGGCGGGTCAGGCCTCCAGGACCAGCACGACCTCGTCGATCTCGTGCCCCCGCCCGCTCGCGAACCCCCGGGCCCGGGCCGTCTCGCGGAAGCCGCACTTGGCGAGCACGCGCAGGGAGGCGCCGTTGTCGGCCGCCGCCCGCGCGTACAAGGGGCGCTCGGGCACCTCGGCGAGCAGGGCCCGCAGCGCGGCCGTGGCCACGCCCCGGCCCCAGTACGCGCGGTCGATCCAGTACGTCACCTCGCGCTCGCCGGCCGTCCCGTAGACCGCGGCGTTGCCGGCCACGGCGCCGTCGGCCAGGACCGTGCGCAGCACGTCGGAGGAGTCCGAAAGGCGCCGCCAGTGGACCGCGAAGGAGTCCCGGTCGTACGGCTCCTCGGGGCCGAACGCGGCCATCCGGACGGACTCCGGGTCGGTCATCTGCCGGAAGAACAACGGCAGGTCACTGCCCTGAACAGGCCGCAGCGCGATCTCCATGGGACCGAGCCTACGACTCCCCGGGGCTCAGAGCCTGCGGGTGGCCAGCGCGAGCCGGTCCCGCGCGTCGAACAGCGCGTCCTTGATCGTCTGCTCGTGGGCGGGGGTCAGCCGGGCCACCGGCACCGAGCAGCTGATGGCGTCACGGGCGGGCGTGCGGTAGGGGATCGCCACGCCGAAGCAGCGCAGGCCCAGCGTGTTCTCCTCGCGGTCCACCGCGAAGCCCTGCTCCCGCACCTGGTGCAGCTCCTCGATGAGCTTCTCCCGGTCGGTGAGGGTGTTCTCGGTGAGCGCGGGCAGCGTCTCCGGCAGCAGCTTGCGCACCTGCTCGTCGGAGTACGTGGCGAGGATGGCCTTGCCGAGGGAGGTGGAGTGGGCCGGCAGCCGGCGCCCGACCCGGGTGAAGGGGCGCAGGTAGTGCTGGGACTGGCGGGTGGCCAGGTAGACGACGTTGGTGCCGTCGAGCCGGGCCAGGTGGATGGTCTCCGTGGTGTCGTCGGAGAGCCGGTCCAGGGTCGGGCGGGCGGCCGCCACCACCTCGTCGCCGTCGATGTACGACGTGCCCACGAGCAGCGCCCGCACCCCGATGCCGTACCGCGTGCCCGTGGCGTCGGTCTCCACCCAGCCCAGCTCCACGAGCGTGCGCAGCAGCATGTAGAGGCTGGACTTGGGGTAGCCCACGGCCTCCTGGACGGCCGCCAGGGAGTGCATGCCGGGCCGGCCCGCGAAGTACTCCAGCAGTTCCACCGTCCGCACCGCGGACTTGACCTGCGCCCCGCCCGTGTCGCCTGCCGTCATCGCCCTTGACCCCTTCGTCCGACGAGGGCCTGGATATTCAGGACCCGAGATATGTAGTCTCCGAAAAGCACATTCATCATCAGAGACAGCGTTCAGTATATCGAACGCGGCTGATGGGTGACCGAGTTACAGCGTGATTTGCGGCCTTACTGGAGGGACCCGCGGTGGCAGCAGCACCAGTCTGGAGTGTCGACCCGCGCACCGGGAAGCAGCGTGAGCAGGTTGCGGTGGAGGCCACAGCCCAGGAGGTGGACACCGCGGTCCGTGCGGCCCACGCCGCGCGCGGCGCACTCGCCGACCGCGCGGTGCGCTCCGCCTTCCTGCGCTCGGCCGCCGCGGGCCTGGACGCCGCGAAGAACGGGCTGGTCGAGACCGCGGACGCCGAGACGGCCCTCGGCCCGGTCCGGCTGACCGGCGAACTGGCCCGCACCACCTACCAGTTGCGGGCCTTCGCGGACCTCGTCGACGAGGGCGCCTTCCTCGACGTCATCATCGACCACCCCGACGACACCGCCACCCCGCCCGTCCCCGACCTGCGCCGCTACAAGGTGCCGCTCGGCGTCGTCGCCGTCTACTCCGCCTCGAACTTCCCCTTCGCCTTCTCCGTCGCCGGCGGCGACACGGCGAGCGCGCTGGCCGCGGGCTGCCCGGTCGTCGTCAAGGCCCACCCCGACCACCCGGCCCTGTCCGAACTGGTCGCCAAGGTGCTGCGCCGGGCCGCCGCCGAGCACGGCATCCCCGAGGGCGTCGTCGGCCTGGTGCACGGCTTCGCGGCGGGGATCGAGCTGATCGGGCATCCGCTGGTCGCCGCCGCCGGCTTCACCGGTTCGGTGCGGGGCGGGCGCGCGCTGTTCGACGCGGCCGCCGCTCGGCCGGTGCCGATCCCGTTCCACGGCGAACTGGGCTCGCTCAACCCGGTCCTGGTCACCGAGGCGGCCGCGGCCGAGCGCGCCGAGGAGATCGGCTCCGGGCTCGCCGGGTCGATGACCCTCGGCGTCGGGCAGTTCTGCGTGAAGCCCGGCCTGGTCCTCGTGCCGTCCGGCGCGGCCGGCGACCGGCTGGTGAAGTCCCTGACGGACGCCGTCAGCGACACCGACGCCGGCGTGCTGCTCGACCACCGCATGCGGGACAACTTCGTCGCCGGGGTGCGCGAGCGGGCGGACCTCGCGGACGTGGAGTCGCCGGTGACCCCGGGCGCGGGCGGCGAGCACACGGTCAGCGCGGGCTTCCTCACCGTGCCCGCGAGCAGGCTGACCGCGCAGGGGGACCACGACCTGCTGCTGGAGGAGTGCTTCGGGCCGGTCACCGTGGTGGCCCGCTATGCCGACGAGGGGGAGGCCGCGGCCGTGCTGTCCCGGCTGCCGGGGAACCTCACCGCCACCGTCCAGCTGTCCTCGGACGAGGCGGCCGGCGAGGGGCGGGGCGCGGAGCTGCTTGCCGAGCTGACGTCGCTGGCCGGGCGGGTGCTGGTGAACGGATGGCCGACCGGGGTCGCCGTGGCGCCGGCCCAGCACCACGGCGGGCCCTACCCCGCGACGACCTCGACCTCCACGTCCGTGGGCGGCACCGCGATCGAGCGCTGGCTGCGGCCGGTCGTCTACCAGAACGCCCCCCGGGCACTGCTGCCCGCCGAGCTGCGCGACGACAACCCGCTCGGGCTGCCCCGCCGGTTCAACGGCCGCCTCGAACGCTGAGGGCACGCTGAAGGAGCGCTGAACGGGCGCTGAACGCCGGTTCGCGGGACAGGGGAGCTGAGACACTCGGACCATGGATCTGAAGCTCCCCGAACTGCCCTTCCTGCTGCGCACCTACGGCCCCGACGGTCACTGGTCGTACGAGGACGGCGTGCTGACCGGCTGGGCCGGTCCGCGGCAGGACCGGTTCGTCACGCCCACCGGGGAGGCCCTGGACCCCGCCTCCGACGCGCCCCGGCTGCTCGGGGCGCCGGAGGGGGACTTCCAGCTGATCGCGCGGGTCACCGTGGGTTTCCGGGCCGGCTTCGACGCGGGAACGCTCTACGTCCACGTGGGCGAACGGGCCTGGGCCAAGCTCTGCCTGGAGTACTCCCCGGACGTGGCCACGGTCTGCACGGTGGTCACCCGGGGCCACTCCGACGACGTCAACTCCTTCACGGTGGAGGGCAGTTCGGTGTGGCTGCGAGTCAGCCGGACCGGGCGGGCCCTCGCCTTCCACGCCTCCCGCGACGGCGAGCGCTGGACCTTCGTCCGGCTCTTCACCCTGGGCGGCGAGGAGGAGACCGGCGCCGCGCTGGTCGGCTTCATGACCCAGTCGCCGCTGGGGGAGGGCTGCGTGGTCACCTACGACCACATCGAGTTCAGGCCCGCGTGGCCGAGCGACCTGCGCGACGGGAGCTGAGCGCGCGGGCCGCACGGGAACCGGCCCGCAGGGCGGGCGCGTCCTCCGTTGCGTGATCAATGAACGCGTGACGGGCTCCCCGATCATCCGTACCGCCCTGCCCGCCGAGGCGGAGCGGATCGCCGCGCTGCATCACCGGGCCCGCGCGACGTACTACCCGGACGGCCTCCCGGACGACGGCACCGACTGGACCGCCGCCTGGCGCGGCGCCGTCGAGCGGCCCGACGGCCATGTGCTGTGTGTCGTCGAACAGGGCGAGATCATCGGCGTCGCCTCCTTCCGCACGCCCGAGGGCGCCCCCGCCGAGACGGTCAAGCTGTTCCAGTTCCACGTCGATCCGGGCCGCTGGCGCTCCGGCGTCGGCACGGCCCTGCACGCGGCCTGCGTGGAGGAGTGGAGGGCGGACGGCAGGCGGACCGCCGTGCTCGACGTGCACGTGGACAACCGGCGGGCCCAGGCCTTCTACGCCCGCCAGGGCTGGACCCCCGACCCTGAGAACCCCCCTGCGGAGGGCGACCACCATCTCCACCTGCGGTACGCGGTACGGCCTGAGGGGTGACGAGTCCTTCTGGAGCGGACGGGGAATGATCGGCGCTGCTTGAACGTTCATAGATCGGCCGGAGAGAGCCTCCGCGCCCCTGCGAGCCGGAGAGAGCCGAAGACATGCGCGTCGAGATCTGGAGCGACATCGCCTGCCCCTGGTGCTACGTGGGCAAGGCCCGCTTCGAGAAGGCGCTCGCTGCCTTCCCGCACCGCGACGAGGTCGAGGTGGTGCACCGCTCCTTCGAACTCGACCCGGGCCGCGCCAAGGGCGATGTGCAGCCGGTGATCACCATGCTGACCAGGAAGTACGGCATGAGCGAGGCGCAGGCGCAGGCGGGCGAGGAGAACCTGGGCGCCCAGGCCGCCGCCGAGGGCCTGGAGTACCGCACGCGGGGCCGCGACCACGGCAACACCTTCGACATGCACCGCCTGCTGCACCTCGCCAAGGCACGGGGCCGGCAGGACGAGCTGATCCAGATCCTGTACCGGGCCAACTTCGCTGAGGAGCGGTCCGTCTTCAGCGAGGGCGACGAGCGCCTGGTGGAGCTGGCCGTGGAGGCCGGACTGGACGCGGACGCCGCCCGCCAGGTGCTGGCCGACCCGGACGCCTACGCCGACGAGGTCCGCGCCGACGAGCGCGAGGCCGCCCAGCTCGGGGCGACCGGCGTGCCCTTCTTCGTCCTCGACCGCACCTACGGCGTCTCCGGCGCCCAGCCCGCCGAGGTCTTCACCCAGGCGCTGACCCAGGCCTGGGGCGAGCGCTCCCCGCTGAAGCCGGTCGGCCAGGCGGACCCGGCGGGCGGGGCCGCCTGCGGCCCGGACGGGTGCGCGGTCCCGCAGCAGGGCTGAAACCGCAGGTGGGCGGGGTCGTATAAGGCTTCCTAATCGGATGCTCGAAGAAAATCGCAATGGACGGGGGACTCCCGTGACCCGCACAGTGGGGTCATGGAGACCTTCGAGAGCCTCGTCCGGGCCGAGTTCACCCCGAAGAACACCTACCTGAACACCGCGAGCAGCGGCCTGCTACCGGCCCGCACCGTCGCCGCCCTGCACCGGGCGGTGGCGCTCCGGGCCGAGGGCCGCCCGCTGGACCCGCTGTTCGACGACGTCGAGGCCGCCCGGGCCATCTTCGCCCGGCTGGCCGGGGTGCCGGCCGCGCGGGTCGCGGCCGGTCCCTCGGTCGCCGCGCAGACCGGCCTGATCGCCGCCTCGCTCCCCGCGGGCGCCGAAGTGCTCACCGCGGAGGACGACTTCACCTCCGTGCTGAACCCGTTCCATGTGCGCGGCGACCTGAAGGTCCGCGCCGTGCCGCTGGAGCGGCTCGCCGAGTCCGTCCGCCCCGGCACCGCCCTGGTCGCGGTCAGCGCGGCACAGTCCGCCGACGGCCGGGTCGCCGACCTGGCCGCCCTGCGCGAGGCGGCCCGCGCCCACGGTGCGCGCACCTACGTGGACTTCTCCCAGGCCGCGGGCTGGCTGCCGATGGAGGCCGCGGGGTACGACTTCACGGTCGCCACCACCTTCAAGTGGCTGCTCGGTCCGCACGGGGCGGCCTTCCTCGTGGTGCCCGAGGACTTCGGCGAGCTGACCCCGCTGCTCGCGGGCTGGGTCGCGGCCGAGGAGCCGTGGAACAGCTGCTACGGCCCCGTGGCCGAACTCGCCCACACCGCCCGGAGGTTCGACGTCAGCCCCGCGCTGTTCACCCACGCGGGGGTGCGCCACTCGCTCGCCCTGATCGAGGAGCTGGGCGTGGCCGCCGTGCACGCGCACGACCTGGCCCTGGCCGACCGGTTCCGGTCCGGACTCGCCGGCCTCGGCCACGAGCCGCTGCCCGCCCCCGGCTCGGCGATCGTCTCCGTCCCCGGGCTCGGCGACCGCCAGCCGGAACTGAGCCGCGCCGGCATCGAGGTCTCCAACCGCGCCGGCAACCTCCGCGCGTCCTTCCACCTCTACAACACCGCGGCGGACGTCGACCGCCTGCTGGACGTGCTGTCCGGCTGACGCCACCGGGCCGGGGCCCCGTCCCACACGAGGAGGCCCCGGCCCGGCGCCGGAT
>NZ_JBLEBI010000114.1:0-21880 GCF_047340315.1 Streptomyces sp. AF1A | reverse complement strand
ACCCCGTCCGCCACCTCCCCCGCCTACCGCCGCCTCAGCGTCGAGGAGCGCCGCAGCCAGCTCCTCGCCGCGGCGCTGTCGCTCTTCGCGCACCGCGCCCCCGAGGACGTGTCCCTGGACGACGTGGCGGAGGCGGCCGGGGTCTCGCGTCCGCTGGTGTACCGGTACTTCCCCGGCGGCAAGCAGCAGCTGTACGAGGCCGCCCTGCGCTCCGCCGCCGAGGAGCTCCAGCAGTGCTTCGACGAGCCGCGCGAGGGCCCGCTGCTGCCCCGCCTGTCCCGCGCCCTCGACCGGTACCTGGCCTTCGTGGACGAGCACGACACCGGGTTCAGCGCGCTGCTCCAGGGCGGGAGCGTGGTGGAGACCTCGCGCACCACGGCGATCGTGGACGGGGTGCGCCGGGCCGCCGCGGAGCACATCCTCAGCCACCTCAAGGTCGCCGGCCCCGGCCCGCGGCTGCGCATGACGGTCCGGATGTGGATCACGGCCGTGGAGGCGGCCTCGCTGATCTGGCTGGACGAGGACAAGCAGCCGCCGGCCGACGAGCTGCGCGACTGGCTGGTGGAGCAGTTCGTGGCCGTCCTCACGGTCACCGCGGGCCGGGATGAGCAGACGGCCGCCCTCGTCGCCGCACTCGCCGAGGATGTCCGACACTGAGTCCGTGAAGAGCGAGGACACCCCCTTCGAGGGCGGCCCCATGGACGGGCGCGTGCTGCCCGTGCTGCTGGGCCCGACCGGACACCCCCCGAAGACCTACCGCATCCCGGTCCCGGACCCGGAGGGGGGCCCGCCGACGGTGCACGTCTACCGGCGCGTGCCGCGCGGGCACAGCAGGCGGCTGGGGCTGATCCAGGGGTGGAAGTACGAGTACGACCCCGAGGACCGGTCCGGCGGACGCCTCCGGTGGCCCTGGTCCAAGCCGGACTCCGCGCCGTCCGGCAACCCGGGTGACCCGCAGGAGTGACATGGTTGTGCCGAACGGCGCACGTCCGGCGCGCGTCCGCCGCCGATACGTCTGATTATCGCGGTGCGATGAGAGGCGTAATGCCCGCCCTCCTCGCAACCGGGGTGATGACGTGTCAGGAACGTTTCTGCGTCTGGCCGGTGCGGCCGCGGTGGCGGCCCAGGCCGTCCTCGCGCCCGTGCCCTGCGTGGCCGCACCGGCCCCGCAGCGGTCCGTCTCCCAGCTGCTGACCGACCTTCAGCAGCTGTACCGGCAGACCGAGCAGGCCACCGAGACCTACAACGCGACCGCCGAGAAGCTCCAGCGGCAGCGCGCCCGGGTGTCCCGGCTCGACGGCCAACTGGCCCGCGCCCGCCTCGCCCTTCAGGACAGCCGGGCCGACGCCGGCCGGCTGGCCCGCCAGCAGTACCAGAGCAGCACCGGACTCGGCCCCTACGTCCGCCTCCTGCTCGCCCGCGATCCGCAGCACGCCCTGGACGAGGGCCATGTCATCGGCGAGCTGGCGCGCGAACGGGCCCGTACGGTGTCCCGGCTGACCGTCACCGAGCAGCAGAAGGACGCCCTGGCGCGGGCCGCCCGCAAGGCCCTCGACACCCAGCTCGCCCTCGCCGACCGGCAGAAGAAGCAGCGCGACCACGTCCGGTCCCGGCTCGGCGACGTGGAACGCCTGCTGGCCTCGCTCACGTCCGGCCAGCTGGCGGCGATCGCCCGCCTCGAACAGCAGGGGGTCGCCCGGGCCCAGCAGCGCCTGACCACCTCCGGCGCCCTCGGCGACCGCCCGGCCTCCCCCGCGGGCGACCGCGCCGTCCGCTACGCCATGGCACAGCTCGGCAAGCCGTACGCCTGGGGTGCGCAGGGGCCTTCGGCCTACGACTGCTCGGGCCTGACCTCGCGGGCCTGGGAGCACGCGGGCACCCCGATCCCGCGCACCAGCCAGGAACAGTGGCAGCGGCTCACACGAGTCCCGCTGAAGCAGCTGCGCCCGGGCGACCTGGTGGTCTACTTCCCGGAGGCGACCCATGTGGCGATGTACGTGGGGCACGGCAGGGTCGTACAGGCGCCGAGACCCGGAGAGAGGGTACGGATCTCACCGCTGGCCTCCTATCCGGTGCTCGGCGCCGTACGCCCGGACGCCCCCGCACCGCGGGCCCGTTGACCCCGGCCGGACGGCCGGCACGGTTGCGCCATGTCTCCGCCCCGCTCGGCACCGCCGGCCGCCCGCTCCCGCCCAAGAGGCAGGCACACAGTGCGTGAGGTCAGAACACGTCATGGCTCGGGCGGTTTACTCCACGGCTTCAGGCAGCCGCCCTGGGGCGAGCCTCTAAGATCATGGCCCCACCTCGACCCCAGACCGGCCAGGACGCCGCCCAAAGCCGCTGCACCGGCCGCTTGCCTCCAAGTCGCTCCAGCCGCACGATAGATGGTCTGCTAACCTGCGGCATCTTGATCACGTTGGGGGAGAGCAAGTGGTGCGCACCGCCGCTGTGGCCCGATTCATGGCGGGGGTCCTGGTCATGGCGTCCGCCGCTGCCTGCACGAGCAGCGCCCAGCCCGTCGCCGCGAACAAGGCCAAGCCCCTTCGGCCGATGTCCGCGGCACAGCTGCGCAGGCATCTGCTGCCCGCCATTCTGCCGAAGGGCTGGACCTCTCAGGCGGATCCGGCCGATCCGGGGTCGGGCAGTGCTGCGAAGGGCGAACCCCGCTGCGCTTTCCTGGACGGCGGGGACGTGGCGGATGCGGGAGCCACGGCCGCGGTGGCGTCCGCAACGGCTCTGTTCAGCGGGGGACGCAGTGCCGGAGGCGGTGCCATGGCTGGTGCCGAGACTTTGTACTCGTTCTCCGGAGACGACGCCGCCCACGCCATGCACCGCATACGACGGCTGGCGGCCGAGTGCGCAAAGGTCGTCACGCCTGCCATCCGATCCACACTCGGCGCGGACGGCTCCACGAACCGGTTCACCGCCGTCCCCGGGCCCCGCCTCGGCGACGACAGCATCCGGGTACGGGCCACCACGACCTGGAGCAACCACCCCAGGATGGTCCAGCACGACGATGCGCTGGTCGTGCGCGAGAGCAATACACTCATCGTTCTTTGGTGCACGCCAACGACTCAGGCCGAGGTAGACACGGTCCTGTCATTCATTACCGAAGCCGTCGCGCAGGTGCGCTCGCAGCACCCCGCACCGGTGGACGCGACGCACCGAGCGGCCGGCGCGTGAAGGTCCCGGTTCCGGGGTGCACCAACGCCCGGAAGACGGGCCGGGTGCGCCGGCCCGGCCTGTGGCTTTCATCAGGCGGGACGCCGCACTACCGCCACAGACTTGCGTGTCGTGCCACAACCGTGCCAGATCGAGCGGACAACGGCTCCTGACCGAGTCACCTGGTCAGGAGCCGTTCACCTGCGGAGGCGGTGGGATGTGAACCCACGGTGACATCGCTGCCACGACGGTTTTCCAGCTGGTGCGTCTGCTCGGTCCCCGGACTTCACCGCCTCCGGTGCAGCCGGGGGCCGTCCGTGGGCCGTCCAAGGGCGGCCGACGTCGGCCAACAACGGCAGACGACAACGGCCGGAGCCCAGGTCAGAGGGCCGTCAGGCTCCAGCGACCGACGCCAGGTACGCGCCCGTCTTCTCCGGGTCGTAGAAGAAGTCCTCGAAGTCGGCCGGGTTGTCGAAGGCGTTGGCGAAACGGTCGGCCACGGGCTGCAGTTGGCCCGCCGCGCCGATGAGGTTCAGCACGTGCTCCGGCGGCGGCGCCAGCATCGCGTTCGTCCACTTGGTGACGTGCTGGGCGGTGCCCCAGTACCGGTCGAACGTCGCCTGCATCCACTCCTCGTCGAACGGCTTGTCGCCCCGCTCGAGGATCGACGCCAGGTAGGCCGCCGCGCACTTGGAGGCGGAGTTGGAGCCCTGGCCGGTGATCGGGTCGTTGGCCACGACGACGTCCGCGACGCCCAGGACCAGGCCGCCGCCGGGCAGCCGGCCGATGGGGTTGCGCACCGTGGGGGCGTAGCGGCCCGCCAGCGTGCCGCCCGCGTCCGTCAGTTCGACCTTCGTGGCCCGCGCGTACTCCCAGGGCGTGAACGTCTTCATGAGGTCCAGGGTCAGGGAGAGGTGCTCCGCCGGGTCCTTGACGCCGTTGAAGACGTCGAGCGGGCCGCCGGGTATGCCCTCCCAGAACAGGATGTCGGCGCGGCCGGACGTGGTGAAGGTCGGCATGACGAACAGCTCGCCGACGCCCGGGACCAGGTTGCAGCGGACCGCGTCGAACTCCGGGTGCTCCGGGCGCGGGCCGAGCCCGTGGACGTACGCCACCGCGAGCGCGCGCTGCGGCTCGCTGTACGGGGAGCGCTCCGGGTCGCGGGCGAACATCGACACCAGCTCGCCCTTGCCCGCGGCGACCAGGACGAGGTCGTAGGTGCGGGAGAAGTAGTCGAGGTCGCCGACCGCCGCGCCGTGGATGACCAGCTGGCCACCGCGCTGGGCGAAGGTCTCCATCCAGCCGGCCATCTTCACCCGCTGGTCGACCGACTGCGCGTGGGCGTCCAGCCGGCCCACCCAGTCGATGGCCCGCTGGGTGGGGCCCGGGTCGTGCGAGCCGGGGGCCGCGACCGAGACGCCGAGCCCCTGGATCTTGGGGGCCTGGGACTCCCAGAAGTTCAGCTGGAGGTCGCGCTCGTGCTGGAGTGCGGTGTGGAACATGCACTGCGTCGACATGACCCGGCCGGAACGGATCTCGTCCGCGGTCCGGTTCGACATCAGGGTGACCTCGTAGCCGTGCGACTGCAGGCCGAGGGCGAGCTGGAGTCCGGACTGGCCGGCTCCGACGACGAGTATCTTCCGCATGCGGGTGAGGACTCCTAACGGGGACTTACTCGGGGGTTTCGTCGAGCGCGTGCCCGACGAGGGCCAGGAGGGTCTCGATCACCGAGATCCGCCGCCGCGCGTCCATGATCATGACAGGGATGTGCGCGGGGATCGTCAGCGCCTCCCGTACGTCCTCCGGCTCGAACAGCTCGCTGCCGTCGAAGTGGTTGACGGCGACGACGTACGGCAGTCCGCAGCTCTCGAAGTAGTCCAGGGCCGGGAAGCAGTCCTTCAGCCGGCGGGTGTCGGCCATGACGACCGCGCCTATCGCGCCGCGCACCAGGTCGTCCCACATGAACCAGAACCGCTGCTGGCCCGGCGTGCCGAACAGGTAGAGCACCAGGTCGTCGTCGAGCGTGATGCGGCCGAAGTCCATGGCCACGGTGGTGGTGAGCTTGCCGGGCGTGGCGCTGAGGTCGTCGGTGTCCTCGCTCGCCTCGGTCATCAGCGCCTCGGTCTGCAGCGGCGTGATCTCCGAGACGGCCGTGACCAGCGTGGTCTTGCCGACGCCGAAGCCGCCCGCCACGACGATCTTCGTGGCGATGGGGGCGCGCGTGCGGTCCGTCTGCCAGGACCTCAGGCCCTCGTCGGTGTCCTCAAAGACGACGGAGTCCACTCAGCACCCTTTCCAGCAGAGCGCGGTCCGGGCGGCCGGTGCCGTGACCGGTTCCGGTGCCGTACACACGGATCTTTCCCTGGTCCGCCAGGTCGCTCAGCAGCACGCGGACCACGCCGAGCGGCATCTTCAGCAGCGCGGCGATCTCGGCCACCGTGCGCATACGGCGGCACAGTTCGACGATGGCCCGCATCTCCGGCATGACCCGGGTCAGCGGCGCACTCGTCAGTTCCCTGCGCTCCTCGGCCGCGTCGAGGGCCGCCGTGCTGGCCACGAACGTCTCCACGAGCAGGACGTAACCGAAGCGGGTACGACCGCCGGTGAGCGAGTAGGGGCGGACGCGGGCGGGTTTGCGGTCGCCGCCGCGCACGGGGAGCTTCTTCGCGGAGCCGCTCATCGGGTGCTCCCCGCCGACCCGGACTCCAGGGACTTGCGCAGCTCGCTGCGGAGTTCCGGGGTCAGCACGTGACCGGCGCGGCCGACGAACAGCGCCATGTGGTACGCCACCACGCTCATGTCGCACTCGGCGCTGCCGTGCACGCCGAGCAGCGAGCCGTCGCTGATCGACATCACGAACAGGCTGCCCTCCTCCATCGCGACCATCGTGTGCTTGACCCCGCCGAACGCCATCAGCTTGGCGGCGCCGACGGTGAGGCTGCCGATGCCGGAGACGATGGTGGCGAGGTCGGCGGAGGAGCCGCGCGGCCCCTTCGCCGGACGGCCCTGCCGGGACTGCTCCGCGTGCCCGGGGTCGGACGACAGGAGCAGCAGACCGTCCGAGGAGACCACGGCGACGGACTGGATGCCGGGGACCTCCTCGACCAGGTTGGTCAGCAGCCAGTGCAGGTTGCGGGCCTCACGGCTCAGTCCGAAGGTACTGGGCGCGGTCAACTGCTTGCCTCCTCGACAGTGCCCCCCGTGACTTGTCCGGTACGTTCTGCGATCTCTGCCTCCACGTCGCGGTGGCCGGCCGCAGCTCCCTGGCGGAATCCGCCGAGTCTGCGGCGCAGGGCTTCGGCGTCCACGCCCCCGCTGCGGCGGCGTGGCGCCTGCGGGGCGGAGCTGGTGATCCTCGGTGTGCGCTTGGGCAGACCCTTGCTGGTGACCGGTTCGGCTTCGTCCTCGCCGTCGGCCTCTCGGTCGCCGGCGGCCGCGGGAAGGCGGGGCTCCGGCTCCGGTGCGGCCGGCGCCTCGTGCTCCGGCCGGTCCGACAGGTCGGGGAGCAGCAGCTCCATCGTCGTCTCGGCGAAGGTCTCCGGCGGGGCCTTCGGCCGGGTGGCCTCGGGCTCGGCGGGCGGTCCGGCCTGCTCGTGCTCGTGTTCGGAATGCTCCGGCCCGCGAACGGGGTTCCCGGCCTCGGGCACGGCTCGCCCACCGTCGCCCCCGGCCTGCTCGCGCCCGTGGCCGGACCGGCCGTGCTCGTCCACGGCCTGCCCGGAGCCGTGCGGGGCCTGTTCGTGCCCGGGTGCGGACTGCTCGGACCCGTGGGCCGACGGCTCGGAGCCGCGTATCGACTCGGCGCTCTGGGCGGCCTGCTCGGAGCCGTCGGCTGCCCGCTCGCGGCCGGACCGCTCGCCCCCGTCCTCGGCTCGGTCGGCCCCCTGGGCGGAGGGCTCGGACCCGGCGGACCGCTCCGGCTCGGGGGCGGGTCCGCCGGAGGCGTGGGCTGCCTGCCCGGAGCCGCCTACCGACGACTCGGCACCGTGGGCCGCCGCCTGCCCGGAGCCGTGAGCCGATGACCCGGAGCCGCGTACCGGTGCCTCGGGGCCATGGGCGGGGCGCTCGGGGACGGGCCCGTCGGAGGCAGGGGCGTCGCCCTCCTGCGCCGTCCGCTCGTGCTCGTGCAGGGCCTGTTCCGCGAGGGCGACCACGGGGTCGGTGCCCTTGGCGCGGGCGTGCAGGACGTTGGAGTTGACCTCGGCGTCGGCGCCCGGCAGGGAGAACGTGCCGGTGCCGCCCGCGGACGCCGCCTGGTGCGGGACGGCGGCCTGCGGGGCCTCGGCGAGCAGCTGGGCGGGCAGCACCACGACCGCCGCGATGCCGCCCTGCTTCTGCTCGCGCAGCTGCACGCGGATGCCGTGCCGGTGGGCGAGGCGGGCCACGACGTACAGCCCGAGCCCGAGGCCGTCGCCGTCCTCGTGGTCGTGGACGGACTCGGGGTCGAAGTCGGCGAGGCGGGCGTTGAGGCGGTCGAGGCGGTCCCCCGCCATGCCGATGCCCTCGTCCTGGACGGAGAGCATGGCCTCGCCGGACTCCAGGAGCCAGCCGGAGATCTCCACCGGGGCGTCCGGCGGGGAGAACGAGGTGGCGTTCTCCATCAGCTCCGCCAGGAGGTGGGAGAGGTCGTCCGCGGCGAAGCCCGCCACGTGCGCGTGCGGCGGCAGGGCGGCGATGCGGACCCGCTCGTAGCGTTCGATCTCGCTGACCGCCGCCCGGACCACGTCGACCAGCGGCACCGGGCCGTGGTGCTGCTGCACGTGTTCGGTGCCGGCGAGGACCAGGAGGTTCTCGCTGTGGCGGCGCATGACCGTGGCGAAGTGGTCCAGCTTGAAGAGGGTGGCGAGGCGGTCGGGGTCCTGTTCGCGCTCCTCCAGGCCCTCGATGACGGCCAGTTGGCGCTCGACCAGGCCGAGGGTGCGCAGGGCCAGGTTGACGAACGTGCCGCCGATGCCGGCGCGCAGGCGTTCCAGCTGGGCGGCGGAGTCGGCGAGTTCGGCGCGCAGTGCCTCGCGGGCGTCGGCCATCTGCCGGCGCTGGCCGACCAGGTGCTTGCGGTCGGTCTCCAGGGTGGTCACGCGCTCCTGCAGGGCCACGGCGTGCGCGTGCAGGGCGTTGACCGAGCGGACGACCTCGGCGAACTCGTCGTTGCGGCCCGTGAAGGCGATGGGCTCCTGGGCGGTGGTGTCCTCGGCCTCGGCCAGGCGGGCCGAGCCGCGCCGCAGGACCGACAACGGGCGGGTGAGGGTGCGGGCCATGGCCGTGGCGATGCCGACGGCGACCAGCATCAGCGCGCCGAGCACCGCGATGCGGATCTCCAGGGCGGTGACGTCGTCGTCCCGGAGCTTGGCGAGGTCCTTGGTGCGGTGGTCGTACAGCGCCGACTCGGCGCCGCGCATCAGGTCGACCCGGGCGGACAGGGCCGCGTCCAGCTTCTTGGTGCCGGTGGCCAGCTCGCTGTCGGTGAGGGTGGGCTGGTCGGTGAGCGAGGCCAGGTACTTCTCCGCGGAGTTGACCTCGGGGCCGGTGACCGTGGAGTCGTAGGAGTCGACGGCCGCCTTGGGCGCGGTGTCGCGGAAGTCGGCGAGGGCCGCGTCGGAGCGCAGCCGGGCCTGCTGGGCGGCGGCGGTCAGTTGGTCGCGCTGCTTGCGGTCCGCTGCGCTCGTGGTGGTGGTCGTGACGGGCAGGCCGGTGGCGGGGTTGAGCACCGTCCGGGTGGTGGACGGGATGTTCAGCGCGGCGAGCAGCAGGCCGCGGGCTGCGGCGGACTGCTGGACCGCGGTGTCCAGTTCGGCGAGCGCGTGCGCGCCGGAGCCGGCCCGAGGGGGTGTTCGGTCGGCCAGTTGCTCGGCGAGCCGGTGCAGTGCGGCGATCGTGTCCGAGTAGGCCTGGTGGGTCTGCAGGGCCGTGCTCTTGCCCGTGAGGGCCGCCCGCCGGACGGTGTCGATGGCGTCGAGGTCGGTGCGCAGGCCCGCCGGGGTGTCGCTGTCGGCGCGCAGGTCCTCGACCTGCCGGTCCACGCGGGCGCTGCGGCCCTCGGACGGCGCCTTGGACTTGGGGCGGCCGGCCGCGACGTAGGAGGTCACCTCGTCGCGCTCGTCGGCGAGGGAGTCCGCGAGGGCCAGCGCGTCCTGGGTGCGGGCGGCCAGCGTGACCAGGTCCTGCGAGTCGCTCACGTTCTCGGAGGCGGTCAGCAGGGCGGGCGCGCCGGCTCCGGCGATGGCGGCGGCCACCACGGCGACGGCGACGATGAGCCGGGTGCGCACATGCGTGGGGCGGCCGGCGCCCACGGGGAGCTGCGGGGCGGTCCCCACGGGGTCCGTCTGCCTGCCTGTGCGCCGAGGCCGCTTCTTCTGCACCGGTGCTCGCAATCTCGAACTCGTCTACCCAAGGGCCCGGGTGGCGCCCCGTCGTCTCGGGCCAAGTGGTGCGTACACCCGGTTCATACGGTTCCCGACCCTCCCAGCGCCGGTGGGCAGTGGTCGCGCATCACCTGACCCGCCACCCGAAGGAGTGAACATCGGAGGGGAGTTGGCGGGCAAGTTCGTCCGGCGCGTGCCGGGCGGTCGCAGGGCGGGCCGGTTGGACGCGCGCCGCAGGCTTTGGCAATATTCGCCACCGCGCTTTTCCGGAGTGCCCCATTCCCACCCAAACCAGGCGGCTGACCTGCGGGGTCGTGGCAATTCGGCGGCGATTGCCAGGCTTTGGCGAACGCCGTGAAGGGCTCGTGCAGACTGGCCGGATGCGAACTGATCTCGTTTCGGAACCCGGCGACGCGACGCGCCCCAACGAGGACTTCGCCGCTGTCGGCCTGCCCGCCTCGGGGCAGGGAGGTTGCGTGGTGGTCCTGGACGGAGTGACGCCGCCCGCCGGGGAGACGGGCTGCCTGCACTCCGTCCCCTGGTTCACGTCGAGGCTGGGCGGCGCCCTGACCGAACTGACCCTTTCCGGTCGAGATCTGACGCCGGCCGAGATTCTCGCGCGGGCGATCGAGCGGACCGCCGGGGCACACGCGAGGACCTGTGACCTTTCTCACCCGCGAACCCCCCAGGCGACCGTCGCCCTGGCCCGCTGGTCCCCCGACACCGTCGAGTACCTGGTGCTGTCCGATTCCGCGCTGCTGCTCCGCTCGCCCGAGGGCGCGGTCACCCCGGTCCTGGACGACCGTCTCGCCCGACTCCCCCGCTCCGCCCTCGCCACCGACGCCCTGGTGGACGCCACCCTGCGCAACAAGGAGGGCGGCTTCTTCACGGCGGCCGCGGACCCCGCCGTCGCCGCCCGCGCGGTGGCGGGCACCGTGCCCCGTGGCGCGGTGCGCGCGCTGGCCGCGCTCACGGACGGCGCGACCCGCTGGACGGACAGGTTCCGCGCGGGCGACTGGGCGGCCCTGTTCGAGGTCGTCGCCGAGGAGGGCGCGCGGTCGCTGGTCGACCGGGTACGGCGGCTGGAGGCGGCGGACCGTGAGGCGCGGGCGTTCCTGGGGCGGAGCAAGACGCACGACGACGCGACGGTGGTGTACGCGGAGCTGTGAGCCGTCCCGGACGGCTTGCCGCGGCTTTCGGCGCGGCCCGGCGGCTACTTCTCCATGCCGCCGTTCAACTGGTGCAGCAGCCGGGCGAGTTCCGCCACCTCGCGGCGGTCCCAGTGGGCGAGCTGACTGACGTACCGCGCGCGGCGGGCCTCGCGGACCGTGCCGACCCGGCAGCGGCCCTCCTCGGTCAGGGTGACGAGCCAGGCGCGGCCGTCGGCGGGATCGGGCTCGCGGGTGATCAGGCCCAGCTCCTCCAGGGCGCGCAGCTGACGGGACATGGTGGCCTTGCCGACGCCGATGTACGCGGCGAGGTCGGTGGCCCGCTGGCCGCCCAGCTCGTCCAGGCGGATGAGCAGGCCGTACGCGGAGGACTCCAGGTCGGGGTGGACCTCCCGGGCCATCTCGCCCTGGTTGGCCCGGGCGCGCCGGAGCAGCACGGTCAACTCCCGCTCCAGCGCCAGGAATTCCTGGTCCGCACCACTCGGCGTCCCTCGCCCGGTGGCGGGTGGTACCTCGTTGTTTGCGTCCTCGTGCACGTCAGCACCCCTGCTTGGTTTCGCGGTCCTGAAAGTTTCTGCCAAACGCCGTCATAGCCCCAGCTCCGTCAGTATTTCGCAGGCGTAGACCAACGGCGGCCTCCGGACCCCCTTCCCACGCCGTATCTACGTGCGTAGCTTCTTTACCACGCAACGAATGGCATGCTCACGCCAGCACCGGCGAACGGTCGCTGCGCCACCGTTCCCGGATCCCCCCACCTCATCTCCGGAGGCACGTCATGCCCGTGCACAGACCCGGCCCCATTCGCCCGCGGCCGCTCGCCGTCCTGGTCACGGCCCTGCTCGCGGCGCTGTCCCTCTCGCTCCCCCTCACCCCGGCCCAGGCCGCGACCACGCCCAGCCGCGGCTCCGCCCACATGGGCATGGGCGTCCTCGCGCACGACGGCCGCGGCGCCACCCCCACCAGCGCGGCCGTCACCCAGACCGAGGGCGTGGACGTCTCCGGCCACCAGGGCAACGTCGCCTGGTCCACGCTCTACGGCAGCGGGGTGCGCTGGGCCTACACGAAGGCGACGGAGGGCACGTACTACACCAACCCCTACTTCGCCCAGCAGTACAACGGCTCGTACAACGTGGGCATGATCCGCGGCGCCTACCACTTCGCGACCCCGGACACCACCAGCGGCGCCACCCAGGCGAGCTATTTCGTCAGCCACGGCGGCGGCTGGTCCCGGGACGGCAAGACCCTGCCGGGCGCCCTCGACATCGAGTGGAACCCGTACGGCGCCGAGTGCTACGGCAAGACCGCGAGCCAGATGGTCAGCTGGATCGCCGACTTCGTCACCACCTACCACTCCCTGACCAGCCGGTACCCCGTGATCTATACGGCGACCAGCTGGTGGACCGACTGCACCGGCAACTACGGCGGCTTCGCCGCGAACAACCCGCTGTGGATCGCCCGGTACGCCTCGGCCCCCGGGACGCTGCCGGCCGGCTGGTCGTACTACACGATGTGGCAGTACACCTCCTCCGGCCCGACCGTCGGTGACCACGACAAGTTCAACGGAGCGCTCGACCGCGTACAGGCCCTCGCCAACGGCTGACGCCCGCCACGCCCCCTGCCGGTCCCGGCGGGGGGCGTCTCCCGCCGCGGGAAGCTGCGTTGGTGCTCTGCGCCGCCCCGGATCATGCTGGTCAGGAGAGCCTGCCGAGCAAGGGCGAGATGAGCGGCGATGGAGCGACAGTCCACGTACACGGCCACGGCCACCATCGATGAGCGGGGCGTTCTCACCGGCTGGAGCGACGGTGCGCGGCGGCTGCTCGGCTACGACTCCTCGGCGGTCGTCGGACGGCCGGCCACCGCGCTGCTCGCCGCCGGCCGCGCCGCGGTCCGGCAGGCCCTGACCGGACGGGACCGCTGGCACGGCACCGTTGTGCTGCGCCACCACGACGGCCGGCTCCTGGAGCTGGGGGTGCTCGCGCACCGCCGGACATCGCGCGGCGGGGGCGGCGACTGGCTCGTGGTGAGCGCCGTGACCGCCCGTCCCGCGCCGCCCCGGGGCGAGCCGCTGGAGGAGTGGACGTTCCTGCAGTCGCCCTTCCCGCTGGCCATCTTCGACGCGGACCTGCGCCTGGTGCGCGCCAACCGCCGGATGGAACACGCCCTGACCCTGCCCGAGTCGGCCATGCGCGGGCTGCGCCTCGCCCACATCCTCCCCGGTCCCGCGAGCGAGGAGACCGAGCGGACGATGCGGGGGGCGCTGGAGACCGGCCGGCCGCAGGAGGCCCGGGCCGTCCTCGGCGCGGAGCTGGGCCGCCGCACCGTCCTCACCCCGCTGAAGGACGCCGACGGCCGGGTGCGCGCCGTCTGCGTCTCCCCGCAGCAGCCCACCCCTCAGGCCACCGCCCGGCAGGTCGCGCCGGACGAGTACGGCTCGCGCGTGGGCGTCGCGGCGGACCGGGCGCGCGCCGCCCAGGAACTCGGCGAGGTCACGGTCCCCCGGCTCGCCGATGTCATGGTGGTCGACCTGCTCGACCCGCCGCCCGACGGCGAGGAGCCCGCCGGCCCGCCGAAGGACCCGGTCGTCCTGCGCCGTGCCGCGCTGCGGGCGGTGCCCGACGGCGAGGGGTCCCTCGGCACCGGGGTGGGCGAGGCCGTCGTCTGCCCGGCGGACTCCCCTGCGGGCCGATGCCTGGCCGCGGGCCGTCCGCTGCTGTACGACACGGCCGACCCGGGCATCTCCGTATGGGCGCGCCTGGGCCCGTGCGCCGCCTGGCTGCGCGCGGCCGGCGCGCGCTCGCTGCTGGTGGTGCCGCTGCTCGTCGAGGACCGCACGCTCGGCGTGGCGCTCTT
Organism: Streptomyces sp. AF1A; assembly: GCF_047340315.1. Classification (NCBI taxonomy): domain Bacteria; kingdom Bacillati; phylum Actinomycetota; class Actinomycetes; order Kitasatosporales; family Streptomycetaceae; genus Streptomyces; species Streptomyces sp. AF1A. The sequence continues at coordinate 8,337 of NZ_JBLEBI010000114.1, read as the reverse complement.
CGGCCGGCACCGGCGGCGGGAGCCGTTCGGCCCGGAGGACCTGCGGCTCGCCGAGGAGTTCACGGCCAAGGCGGCCGCCGGCATCCAGGACGCCCGCGGGTACGCCGAGGAGGCCCGCACCCGCCCCGGGGGCCACGCCCTGGCCCGGCAGCGCGGCCTGCTCCCGCACGGCCTGCCCGAGCGGGCGGCCCTGGAGATCGCCACCCGCTATCTGCCCGCGGCCACCGGGGCCGGGGTGGGCGGCGACTGGTTCGACGTGATCCCGCTGTCCGGGGCGCGGGTGGCGCTCGTCGTGGGCGACGTGGTCGGCCACGGCATCCGCGCCTCCGCCACCATGGGCCGGCTGCGCACCGCGGTGCGCACCCTGGCCGACGTGGACCTGCCGGCGGACGAACTCCTCGCCCACCTCGACGACCTGGTGCTGCGGCTCGCCGCCAACGAGGGCAGCGCCGACCCGGCCGCCGAGACCGCCGGCGGCATCGGCACGACCTGCCTGTACGCGGTCTACGACCCGGTCGCGCGGCACTGCACGGTGGCCCGGGCCGGGCATCCGCCGCCCGCCGTGGTCACCCCGGACGGCGCCGTCCGCTTCCTCGACGTGCCCCCCGGGCCGCCGCTGGGCCTCGGCGGGCTGCCCTTCGAGGCCGTCGAGGCCGCGCTGCCCGAAGGCAGCCTGCTCGCCCTGTACACCGACGGGTTGTTCGAGGCCCGCCGCCACGACATCGACGAGGCGCTGGACAGGTTGTTCTCCGCGCTCGGCGCTCCCGCCGGCTCGCTGGACGCCGTCTGCGACCGGGTGCTGGCCGAGCTGCTGACCCACCGCCCCGACGACGACGTCGCCCTGCTGCTGGCCCGCACCCGGGCGCTGCGCCCGGACCGGGTGGCCTCCTGGGAGCTGGAGAACGAGGCCGCCGTGGTCTCCCTCGCCCGCCGCCTGGTGGACGAGCAGCTGGCCGTGTGGAGCCTGGAGGAGGCCGGCTTCACCACCGAGCTGCTGGTCAGCGAGCTGGTCACCAACGCCATCCGCTACGGCCGCCCACCCGTCCGGCTCCGGCTGATCCACCAGGACACCACCCTGACCTGCGAGGTGTACGACGCCAGCGGCACCACTCCGCACATGCGGCGCGCCCGGATCTTCGACGAGGGCGGCCGGGGCCTGCTGCTGGTGGCCCAGCTCGCCGAGCGCTGGGGCACCCGGCACGACCGGGTCGGCAAGACGGTATGGGCGGAGCAGTCGCTCGCAGCCCTGTGAGCGACAGCTCCGCGTTGGGCACCACGCAGGCTCCGCTCGGCACCACGGAGGCCCCGCTCGGCACCACGCAGGCTCCGCTCGGCCCTACGAAAGCCCGCGCTCGGCACCACGGAGGCCCCGCGCGCTCGGCACGACGAAGGCTCGCGCTCAGCACCACGGAAGCCCCGCGCGGCACGACGAAGAGCCGGGGCTGCGACGACCCCTTGAACCCAAGGTCGGCACGACGAAGGCCCGCGCTCGGCACCACGAAGGACCCCCGCGCTCGGCACCACGAAGGACCCCCGCGCTCGGCACGACGAAGGCCCGGGTCTCCCTCACGGAACCCGGGCCCCGCCCTTCCCGAGGCGTCCGTCACGCCGCCACGGGAACCTCCGGCGCCGCGCCGCTCGTCGCGGGCGCGAGCGCCAGCTCCAGGACCTGGCGGACATCGGTCACGGCGTGGACGTCGAGCTTGTCCAGCACCTCGGCCGGGACGTCGTCCAGGTCGGGCTCGTTGCGCTTGGGGATGATGACGGTGGTCACCCCGGCGCGATGGGCGGCGAGCAGCTTCTGCTTCACGCCGCCGATGGGCAGCACCCGGCCGGTCAGCGAGACCTCGCCGGTCATCGCCACGTCCGTGCGGACCAGGCGGCCGGAGAGCAGCGAGGCCAGCGCGGTGGTCATGGTGATGCCCGCGCTCGGGCCGTCCTTCGGGACCGCGCCCGCCGGGAAGTGGATGTGCACGCCCCGGTCCTTCAGGTCGGCCACCGGCAGCTCCAGTTCGGCGCCCTGGCTGCGCAGGAAGCTCAGCGCGATCTGCGCCGACTCCTTCATCACGTCGCCCAGCTGACCGGTGAGGGTCAGGCCCGCCGCGCCGGTCTCCGGGTCGGCGAGGGACGCCTCCACGAAGAGCACGTCGCCGCCGGCGCCGGTGACCGCCAGGCCGGTCGCCACGCCGGGCACGGCCGTACGGCGCTCCGCCGGGTCCTGCGCGGACTCGGGCACGTGGTGCGGTCGGCCGATCAGACCGCGCAGGTCGCCGTCCGTCACGGTGAACGGCAGCTCCCGCTCGCCCAGTTCGTGCTGGGCCGCGACCTTGCGCAGCAGCCGGGCGATGGACCGCTCCAGGGTGCGCACGCCCGCCTCGCGCGTGTACTCGCCGGCGAGCCTGCGCAGCGCGCTCTCCTCGATCGTCACCTCGTCCCGGTCCAGGCCGGCCCGCTCCAGCTGGCGCGGCAGCAGGTGGTCCCGGGCGATGACGACCTTCTCGTCCTCGGTGTAGCCGTCCAGTCGCACAATCTCCATACGGTCGGCGAGGGCCTCCGGGATTGCTTCGAGCACGTTGGCGGTGGCGAGGAAGACGACGTCGGACAGGTCCAGCTCCACCTCCAGGTAGTGGTCCCGGAAGGTGTGGTTCTGCGCGGGGTCGAGGACCTCCAGCAGCGCCGCGGCCGGGTCGCCGCGGAAGTCGGAGCCCACCTTGTCGATCTCGTCGAGCAGCACCACCGGGTTCATGGACCCGGCCTCCTTGACGGCGCGGACGATCCGGCCGGGCAGCGCGCCGACGTAGGTGCGGCGGTGGCCGCGGATCTCGGCCTCGTCCCGGACGCCGCCGAGGGCGACCCGGACGAACTTGCGCCCCATCGCGTGCGCGACGGACTCGCCGAGCGAGGTCTTGCCGACGCCCGGCGGGCCGACGAGCGCGAGCACGGCGCCGCCGCGCCGCCCGCCGACGACGCCCAGGCCGCGGTCGTTGCGGCGCTTGCGCACGGCCAGGTACTCGGTGATGCGCTCCTTGACGTCCTCCAGGCCCGCGTGCTCGGCGTCGAGGATCGCCTTGGCGCCCTGGATGTCGTACGCGTCCTCGGTCCGCTCGTTCCACGGCATCTCCAGGACGGTGTCCAGCCAGGTGCGGATCCAGGAGCCCTCGGGGGACTGGTCGGAGGCCCGCTCCAGCTTGTCGACCTCCTTCAGGGCGGCCTCGCGGACCTTCTCCGGCAGGTCGGCGGCCTCCACACGGGCGCGGTAGTCGTCGGACTCGTCGCCGTCCTGCTCGCCGTTGAGCTCGCGCAGCTCCTTGCGGACGGCCTCCAGCTGGCGGCGCAGCAGGAACTCGCGCTGCTGCTTGTCGACGCCCTCCTGGACGTCCTTGGCGATGGTCTCGGCCACGTCCTGCTCGGCGAGGTGGTCGCGCAGCTGCTGGGTGGCGAGCTTCAACCGGGCCACCGGGTCGGCGGTCTCCAGCAGTTCGACCTTCTGCTCGGTGGTGAGGAAGGGCGAGTAGCCGGAGTTGTCGGCGAGCGCGGCGACGCCGTCGATGGCCTGGACGCGGTCCACGACCTGCCAGGCACCGCGCTTCTTCAGCCAGGTGGTGGCGAGCGCCTTGTACTCCTTGACGAGTTCGGCGACATGGCCCGGCAGCGGGTCGGGCACGGTCTCCTCGATGTGCGCGCCCTCGACCCACAGCGCGGCCCCCGGGCCGGTGGTGCCCGCCCCGATGCGCACGCGGCTGCGGCCGCGGATCAGCGCCCCCGGGTCGCCGTCGGCCAGCCGGCCCACCTGCTCGACCGTGCCCAGCACGCCGGTCCTGGCGTACGTGCCCTCGACCCGTGGCACCAGCAGCACCTTGGGCTTGCCGGGCTCGGAGCGGGCGGCGGCCTGCGCGGCCTCCACCGCGGCCCGCACCTCGGCGTCGCTCAGGTCCAGCGGAACCACCATGCCGGGCAGCACGACCTCGTCGTCGAGCGGCAGCACGGGCAGGACGAGCGTGAACGCCGGTGACTCAGCAGCCATGATCTCCCCTTAGGCAGTCAACTTGAGCTATGCCGACTCAATGTTTGGCCCGCGGGGATTGTTCCCACGTTTGTGTTCGCTGTGAGCGATCACCTGGCGGAAGGCGGGATCGCCCAGGTGACAAGGGGCGGGGCGGGTCAGCGCTGCCAGCGGCGGACCAGGGGCCAGCCGGCGACGCCGATCGAGAGGGCGATGAGATGGCCCCAGTCGGTCATCGGGTCCTGGAAGGCGATCAGGTCGTTCAGCAGGGCGCCGCCCACCAGGATCAGCAGGGGCCAGCGCAGCCAGGGCCGGAGCAGACCGGCGAGCGCGCCGGTGCCGGCGGCGACGCCGAAGCTGATGCCGTAGTCGAGGCGGTGCAGCGAGGTGGCGGGCAGGTGGCCGAAGAGGACCGCGAGGCCCACCGGGACCTCCGTCGCCAGGGTGGCCAGGACGTGCCCCGCCAGGAACACGCAGGCCGCCCGCGCCCCTCCTATCCGCCGCTCCAGCGCGGTGAGCACCAGGAGGAACCCGGCCGCGAACGGCGAGACGATCCCGCCCGCGATCCACAGCGCGCTGGCCGGCAGCACCAGCGCCGGCCAGCGCACCAGGTGGGCCACGTCCGTGCTGGAGGCCTGGTAGAGGGCGTGGACGACGGACGGGTCGGCCAGCGCCGCGAAGAGCGAGGTGGCGGCCAGGACCGCCGTGTAGGCGAAGGTGAACGGCGTCCCGGTGGGCGTCGGCAGCAGCCGCCAGGGCCGCACCCACGGCAGCGGCACCCACCGCGTGGCCGCCGCGGCGGCCTCTGCGGCACCGCGCTGGCGAGGCATGCCGTCGAGCAGGTCCGCGGGGGCGGGGGCGGCGCCGCCCCGGGGCCCGTCCGGAAGGTGCGGGGACGCGGCCGCCACAGGGCCCGTCGCGATCCGTTCCACGGTGAGGCACTCCTTCCGTCGCGCCCCACACTCAGCGTTGCGCGAGCCGCTGTCTATGACCGACGCCACGCGGGAGCGCATTCACAGCAACCTCGTACGGCGCGGCCGCGTCCCGGCGCTGCACCGTCCCCCGTCGGGTGCCTCGCACGCCGGTGCCGGCACGGGTCATCCGTAATTGCCGTGTGCGCGAAGCCCCGTTCGAGCAGGATGGGGTGCATGACTGCCCTGGACGGATCCCCCGTGGTGCTCGACCGGCGTGACGGCCCGTACGGCGAGGTGGTCCTGCGCAGACACGGTGCGCTGCTGCAGATCATCGCCAACGGCTGCTTCCTGATGGACACCTCCGACGGCCGCTCGGAGCGGCTGCTGGTCGACGCCGCGTACGGCGCGCTGGACGGCCGCCCGCGGCCCGACGTGCTCATCGGCGGGCTGGGAGTGGGCTTCTCGCTGGCCCACGCGGCGGCGGACGCGCGCTGGGGCCGGATCACCGTGGTGGAACGCGAGCCCGCCGTCGTCGACTGGCACCGCGACGGCCCGCTGGCGCAGGTGTCCGCCGCCGCACTCGCCGATCCGCGCACCGAGATCGTCGAGGCGGACCTGATTCGTTATGTCACTGAGACATCGGACACGTTCGACGCCCTGTGCCTCGACATCGACAACGGCCCCGACTGGACCGTGACCGACGACAACCAGGGCCTTTACTCACCGGCCGGACTCGCCGCCTGTGCAAGGATCTTGAGACCCGGCGGGGTGCTCGCCGTGTGGTCGGCGAACCCCTCTCCGGAATTTGAAGGAACCTTGCGGAATGTCGGGTTCCGTAGCGTGCGTACCGAAGAGGTGCCCGTTGCCCGGGGCGTTCCGGACGCCGTGCACCTCGGCGTCCGACCTGGATAGCGACGGCACGGTCAGTCCCCGTAATGTGCTGCCCTGACGCGCGGATCATTCAAGCGTCAATCGCAGACATGGGATCACCCCACGGGTTCCGGAAAGCAACAAGCAGGGGCGGGCGATGGAGCAGACACACACCTCCCAGAGCGGCGCGGCGACGACGACCACCCCGGGCGCGCAGCGCCGGGTCCTGGTCGTCGAGGACGACCCCACGATCGTCGACGCCATCGCGGCCCGGCTCCGCGCCGAGGGATTCCTCGTGCAGACCGCGGCCGACGGGCCGGCGGCCGTCGACACCGCCGAGGCCTGGCAGCCCGACCTGCTGATCCTCGACATCATGCTGCCCGGCTTCGACGGCCTGGAGGTCTGCCGGCGCGTGCAGGCCCAGCGGCCGGTGCCGGTGCTGATGCTCACCGCGCGCGACGACGAGACCGACATGCTGGTCGGACTCGGCGTCGGCGCGGACGACTACATGACCAAGCCGTTCTCCATGCGGGAGCTGGCCGCCCGGGTGCACGTCCTGCTGCGGCGGGTGGAGCGGGCGGCGATCGCCGCGTCCACCCCGCGCTCGGGCATCCTGCGCCTCGGCGAGCTGGAGATCGACCACGCACAGCGCCGGGTGCGGGTGAAGTCCGAGGACGTCCACCTGACGCCCACCGAGTTCGACCTGCTGGTGTGCCTGGCGAACACCCCGCGCGCGGTGCTCTCCCGGGAGCAGCTGCTGGCCGAGGTGTGGGACTGGGCGGACGCCTCCGGCACCCGCACCGTCGACAGCCACATCAAGGCGCTGCGTCGCAAGATCGGCGCCGAGCGCATCCGCACCGTGCACGGCGTGGGCTACGCGCTGGAGACGCCGACCCCATGAGCAGCGCCGGGCGCCAGGCCGCACGGAGGAGCCCCGGGGAGGAACCCTGGGGCGGCGTACGCCCGTTCTCGATCAAGACCAAGCTGGGCGCGCTCGTCGTCATCTCGGTGCTGATCACCACCGGTCTCTCGATGATCGCGGTGCACACCAAGACGGAGCTGCGCTTCATCACGGTCTTCTCGATGATCGCCACCCTGCTGATCACGCAGTTCGTGGCGCACTCGCTCACCATGCCGCTGGACGAGATGAACACGGTGGCGCGCTCGATCTCGCAGGGCGACTACACCCGCCGGGTGAGCGAGAGACGCCGGGACGAGCTCGGCCACCTGGCCCGGACGATCAACGTCATGGCCGACGAGCTGGAGGCCCAGGACTCTCAGCGCAAGGAGCTGGTGGCGAACGTCTCGCACGAGCTGCGCACGCCGATCGCCGGACTGCGCGCGGTGCTGGAGAACATCGTCGACGGGGTCACCCAGGCCGACCCGGAGACCATGCGCACGGCCCTGAAGCAGACCGAGCGGCTCGGCCGGCTCGTGGAGACGCTGCTCGACCTCTCCCGCCTCGACAACGGCGTCGTACCGCTGAAGATGCGGCGGTTCGAGGTGTGGCCGTACCTGTCGGGCGTGCTGAAGGAGGCCAACATGGTCGCCTCCGCGCGCGCGGGCATGGCCACCGGCTCCGGCAGCCACACGCGCACCGACGTCCATCTGCACCTCGACGTCTCGCCGCCGGAGCTGACCGCGCACGCCGACCCCGAGCGCATCCACCAGGTCGTCGCCAACCTGATCGACAACGCGGTCAAGCACAGCCCCCCGCACGGCCGGGTGACGGTGAAGGCGCGGCGCGGGCCGCAGCCGGAGTCGCTGGAGCTGGAGGTCCTGGACGAGGGCCCGGGGATACCCAGGTCGGAGTGGCACCGCGTCTTCGAGCGGTTCAACCGCGGCGCCGTGAGCCGGCCGCACGGCCCGGGCAGCGACGGCGGCACGGGCCTGGGCCTGGCCATCGCCCGGTGGGCGGTGGATCTGCACGGCGGCCGGATCGGCGTGGCCGAATCCGAGCGGGGCTGCCGGATCATCGTCACTCTTCCGGGACTGACTTCCGTTCCGAGTTGACGTAGGGTCCCCACCGGAGCCACAAGATCCACGAGCGTCCGCGCGGCTTCCGCGCAGCTGGACACGTGTGATCAGAGCGCAGGCCCGGGACGCCGTCGTGCCGGGCCCGGTCCGGCGCATCCACAGCCGCTCGCGCACATCCGGAACCACGCTTGTTTCCCGCCATATCAAGCCCTGAAACAAGATTTTCAATGTGACTTGCGCGACGATGAACCGGCCCGACCTCACCTTCACGGTCTTCGAGGCGTAGCCTTTATTCCCGCTGTCCATCACCTTGTGAAGCGGAAGAGGGCGGTTGCCGCCGTGTCGCCACAGTCCAGTAACTCGAGCTCCCCCAGCCTCCGGCCGGGCGGTGCCCCCACGACCGACGACCAAGCCGGGAAGAACCCCGCAGCCGCGTTCGGTCCGAACGAGTGGCTCGTCGACGAGATCTATCAGCAGTACCTCCAGGACCCGAATTCGGTAGACCGCGCCTGGTGGGACTTCTTCGCCGATTACAAGCCGGGTGCCCCTGCCACCCCGGCCGCGGCGGGTACT
>NZ_JBLEBI010000113.1:0-21984 GCF_047340315.1 Streptomyces sp. AF1A | reverse complement strand
CCGAGCCAACGCCGCAAAGGCCGCCCGCATGGCCGCCACCGACGGCGACGCCCACCGCGCCGCCGCCGACCAGACCCTGGCCTCCCCGTCCCGCCACCTCCTCTCCTTCGACGGACGCGGCACAGGCCGAGCCACCGAGGTACTGGGCGACCTGGCGCACGCCGATCACATCGCGGTCCTGGTCCCCGGCTCCGACACCTCCCTGGACACCTACGCCCGCTTCCACAAGGCGGCCGCGGCGCTGTACACGGACGTCGTCCACCGCGCCGCCCCGGGTACCCGCGCCGCCGTGGTGGCCTGGCTCGGCTACCAGACCCCGGCCACGGTCAGCACCGCGGTGACCACGACGACCCGCGCCGACGAAGCCGCCCCCCGCCTGCGTGCGTTCATACGCCACTTGCGCACCGCAGCCCCCGCTCGCACGCACCTCGCGCTGATCTGCCACTCGTACGGCTCGGTCGTGTGCGGCCGGGCCGCCGCCGGAGTCGCCGCGGACGACATAGCCATGGTCGGCAGCCCCGGCACCGGCGCGGACTCGGTCGCCGCCCTGCACACCCGTGCCCGTGTCTGGGCGGCCCTCGGCAGCGACGACTGGGTGGCGAACGTGCCCCACGTCCATACCCGTCTCCTCGGCACCACCGTCGGCTTCGGCGCCGACCCGGTCTCCCGTGGCTTCGGCGCCAGGGTCTTCGACGCGGCCGACGCCGGCCACAGCGGCTACTTCACCCCGGGCTCGGCCTCCCTGGCCAACCTGGCCCGGATCACCCTCGGCGAGCCCTCGGAGGTGACCCATGCCTGAACACCCCTCGACCCACCACCTCCACCCCCAAGCCCCGCACGCCTCACCACCACTCCTGCCCGCCCAAGCCACCCCGCCCGTCGAAGACATCCGAGCCCCCGGAGCCACCCAGACCGTCGAAGACACCCCAGTCTTCGGAGCCACCCATGTAATCCGGGCCCTACGCCAAGCCGCGCACCGAGTCGACTCCGCCACTCCCGCCTCCCGGGACCGCGCCATAGACGCCCTCCGCGCCTTCGCGGTCCTCGGTGTGGTCCTGGGCCACTGGCTGGTGACGGCGCTGGTCGCGGAGGACGGCGGTCTGCACACGGCAAGTCCCTTGCAGCACATGCCCTGGCTGGCCCCGGTCTCCTGGCTCTTCCAGACCCTGGCGGTCTTCTTCCTGGTGGGCGGCCACGTGGCGACCCGCGGCCTGGCCGCGGCCCGGACGAGAGGCGACACCTACGCCACCTGGCTGCGCGTCCGCCTGACCCGCCTGCTCCGCCCGGTCGCCGCGCTGCTGTCCCTGTGGTCGGTGACGGCCGTGACGCTCCTCCTCACCGGCGCCCCACTCCCCACGGTCCACACCCTGCTCAAACTGGCGCTGTCCCCGCTGTGGTTCCTCGTGGTCTTCGCCGGGCTCACGGCCGCCACCCCGTTGGTCGCCCGTCTCAACCCCCTCTGGCCGCTCGCCGTCGTTCTGCATGTGGACGTCCTCCGCTTCGGTCTGCACCTCGGCCCGTCCTGGCTCGGCTGGGTGAACCTGGCGGCAGGCTGGCTGGTCCCGTACACCCTGGGTGCCGCATGGGCCCGGGGCGAACTGCGCGGCCGCCGCTCGGCCTGGGTCCTGTTCCTCGGCGGTACGGCGGCCACGGCGACCCTCGTCAGCTGCGCGGGCTACCCGGCGTCCATGGTCGGCGTGCCCGGCGCCGCGATCTCCAACCTCGACCCTCCGACGCTCGCGGCCGTCACCTTCGGCCTCGCCCAGTGCGGCCTGGCGCTCCTCGTGCGGGATCGCCTGCGCCGCGCGATGGCCCGGCCCCTGGCCTGGACGGCGGTCGCTCTTGCCAACCTCTCCGCGATGACGATCTTCCTCTGGCACCAGACGGCCATGATGGCCACGACGGCGACGGGTCTCCTGGCCGGCCGCCTGCCCGGGCTCCACACCTCTCCCGACTCCCTCTCCTGGGTGGCATCGCGTCTCGTCTGGCTGCCCGTCTTCGCCTCCGTGCTGGCCGTGTGCTGGACCGCCTTCCGCCATCACGAGCAGGGCTCCCGCCGTCCCCGTCACCGCATGTCGCACGTGGTGCACCGCCACGTCCCCGGAATGAACGGACGGCGCAGTGCCTAAGGTTGACACCGTGAAGCCCGCGGACCGCCACGACCTGGACCAGTCGTTCGCGTCCGCCGTCGCCACTCCCACCGCGGCCCGCACGCGCCCCGACGCCAGGCCCGGTCGCCTGCGCCGTATCGCCGCATGGCTGGGCGAGTCGCCCTCCGCGCTGTCGCCCCCGTTGTCGAGGTACCGCTGGCTGCGCCTGCTGACCTGCCTCCTCACCGGCTGGCTGGCCTTCGGCGTCACCCTCGCCGGCGCCGACGAGCTGTCCAGCGGCTACGGCCTGACCTCCGCCGTGGCGTTCCTCGGCGCCCTTCTCCAGGGCGCCGCGATCGTCCTGGCCCTGCGCCGGCCGGTCCCCGCCTGGGCGCTGTCCCTGTCCGCCGCCGTCTGCACCTCGCTGCTCATCCGCCAGAACCTGGCGTCGCTCCGCCTGGCCAGCCCCAACTGGCCATGGACCACGGCCACTCTGCTGGCGCACATGGCCGTACTGCTGTTTCTCGCCCTGCGCGTGCGCGTCCGCGGCACGGTCGCCGCGCTCGGCGCGACCGTGCTGGTGACGCTCCTCGTCGAAGGCGGCATAGGAGCGCAGGGCTACTCCGCGTCGGGGCCCGTCGCCGTCGGCCTGTTCGCCGTCGCCGCCGTCATCGGTGCGGCCCTGCGCAGCCGGAGCGAGGCCCGTACGGAACTGGTCCAGCAGACGACGATCACCGCCGAGGAACGGGCCCGTCGCACCCTGCTGGAGGAGCGCAGCCGCATCGCCCGCGAACTGCACGACGTGGTCGCCCACCACATGTCGGTGATCTCGATCCAGGCCCAAGTGGCCCCGCACCTGGTGGAGAACCCCTCCGAGGAGCTGAAGGAGAACCTGGCCGGCATCCGCAACAACGCCCTGGAGGCGCTGGCCGAACTGCGCCGCGTGCTCGGCGTCCTGCGGTCCGAGAGCCCCGACGACCCGGACGCCGCCGAGGACTCCCCCCGGCTGTCCGCGCCCGGCACCGGTCCGGCACCCGACGCCCCGCAGCCGAACCTGGCCCGCCTGGACGCCCTGATCGAGAACACCAGGGCGGCCGGGCTGGAGGTCCACAAGGTGGTGTACGGCGAGCCGCGCGCCTATCCGCCGGGGGTGGAACTGTCGGCGTACCGGATCGTGCAGGAGGCCCTGAGCAACGTGCTGCGGCATGCCCCCGGAGCGACGGTACGCGTCGAGATCGGCCACTTCACCCACGGCGTGTACCTGGGCGTCATCAACTCCCGCCCGCGCCGGCCGGTCCAGCCGTCCCCGGGCAGTGGCCACGGGCTGCTGGGCATGCGGGAGCGCGCTGCGATGCTGGGCGGGCACGTCCAGGCGCACCCGAACCTGCACGGCGGCTGGATAGTGACGGCGTTCCTGCCCCGTGAGGGCACCCGCGCCCCGGACGGCTTCCCACCGCTCTCCCTGCCCGTACTTCCCTCCGCGCCGGACTCCTTGGAGTACTACCTGGAGCTCCCGGGGTCCGCCGAGTCCGCGCAGCCGCCCCCGCTGTCCCCGCCGCCCCTGCCGACCCAGCCGACCCAGCGGCCCGCGCCCTCCGGTCCCCCTACCCCGGACCCGCACCGACCCGCGCCCTCCGGCCCCGCTTCCCCGTGCGACCCGCACCCGCCCGCGTCCTCCGGCCCCCCTTCCCCGTGCGACCCGCACCGACCCGAGCCCCCGACAGGAGAAGAGACCCCATGACGAGCGGCGCCGGCACCATCCGAGTACTCATCGCCGACGACCAGCAGATGGTCCGGCAGGGCTTCACCGTGCTGCTCAACACCCAGCCCGACATCGAGGTGATCGGGCAGGCCGTGGACGGCCGGGACGCGATCGCCCGGACCGCGGAACTGGTCCCGGACGTGGTGCTGATGGACATCCGGATGCCCGACGTCGGCGGGATCGAGGCGACCGAGCGCATCACCGCCGACCATCCGCCCGTCAAGGTGCTGGTGCTGACGACGTTCGACCTGGACGAGTACGTGTACGACGCGCTGCGGGCCGGCGCCTCCGGGTTCCTGCTCAAGGACGCCTCCGCGGACCAGCTGGCCGAGGCGGTACGGGTCGTGGCCGCGGGCGACGCCCTGCTCGCCCCCGGTGTCACCCGGCGGCTGATCGCCGAGTTCTCCCGGCTGGACGGCACCCACCGGGCCCCGCTCAAGCAGCGCGTCGGCGACCTGACCGAGCGGGAGACCGAGGTGCTGGCGCTCATCGCGCAGGGGCTGACGAACGCGGAGATCGCCGAGCGGCTGGTCGTGGCCGAGCAGACCGTGAAGACGCACGTGGGCCGCATCCTGGTGAAGCTGGGCCTGCGCGACCGCACCCAGGCGGCGATCTTCGCGTACGAGTCCGGTGTGGTGCGGCCCGGTGGCCGCTGACACCCAAGGGGCGACTCGTAGTACCTGAGAGGGAGCCCGCAGAACCCCTCTCCAAGGTGACGACCGCGACGTGGGCCCGGCCCTACCTTTTTCACGTGACCGAGACGACGCACACGCAGACCACACCGCCGGGCGCGGGGTCCAGGCCGCGCAGCCCGGAGTTCCGGCTGGCCCTGGACGCCCTGGGCGGGCTGCGGCAGGACCTGTTCCACGAGGCCTTCGCCTACCGTCCGCTGCCCCGGCTGGGCGCCGACAGCCGGATCGTCCGCCGCAGGTCGGGCCGGATGAGGGAGTACGCGGCCTGGACCCCGCACGCGGTGGTGGTCGCCCTCGGTCTGGTGGCGATGCTGATCGGTCTGACGCGCACCGACGACTCCGGGGTGCCGTCCCTGCTGTGCGGACTGCTGGCCCTCGGGCCGGTCCTGCTGACGCTGGTGCGTCCGGCCGGGGCGTTCTGGCTGTCCCTCGCCGCTTCCATGGTGAGCGCGCTGATCGGCGCGGACGGCTGGAGCGACTGGCCGTGGCTGCCGAGCAGCTTCGTCTCCCACCTGGCGGTGCTCACGGTCGTCGCGATACGCACCCGGCCGCGCACCGCGGCCTGGATGTGGGTGCTGACCGCGGTCTACGGGTTCTTCGCCCAGAGCATCCTCGGCGCACCGCACTACGACACCGATGTGCCGCAGATGCTGCTGCTGTCCGCGCTGATCCTCCTGGCGGTCACGGTCCGGCACATACGCCGGGAAGCCGCGCAGGAGGTGACCGCGCAGCAGACGGTGACCGAGCACGAGCGTTCGCGGCGCACGCTGCTGGAGGAGCGCACGACGATCGCCCGCGAGCTGCACGACGTGGTCGCCCACCACATGTCGGTCGTCGCCATCCAGGCGGAGGCCGCGCCCTACCGGGTGGAGAACCCGCCGCCGGAACTGGAGAAGGCGTTCGCCACCATCAGGGAGAACGCGGTGGCGGCGCTGACCGAGCTGCGCCGGGTCCTCGGGGTCGTCCGCGCGGAGGACTACGAGGCGCCGGACGCCCCCCAGCCCACCCTCGCCGACCTGGACGGGCTGCTCGCCAATGTGCGGGAGGCCGGCCTGGACGTGGAGAAGGCGGTGACCGGCGCGGTGCGCGAGCTGCCGCAGGGGGTGGAGCTGTCGGCGTACCGGATCGTGCAGGAGGCGCTGAGCAACGCGCTGCGGCACGCGCCGGGGGCGAGCGCACGGGTCGAGATCGGGTACGTGCTCGGCGGCCTGGGCCTGCGCATAGTCAACGGCCCGCCGCCCGCCCCGCACCTCGTGAAGGCATCGCCCGGCGCAGGGCACGGCATCACGGGCATGCGGGAGCGCGTCTCGATGCTGAACGGCGAGATGACGACGGGTCCGACGGACGAGGGGGGCTACGAGGTGACGGTGTTCCTGCCGGTGCCGGCCGCCGCCATCGAGGGTGAGGCATGACGATCCGCGTACTGATCGCGGACGACCAGATGATGGTTCGCGAGGGCTTCTCGGTCCTGCTGAACGCGATGCCGGACATCGAGGTCGTCGGCGAGGCCGTCAACGGACGGGAGGCGGTGGAGCAGGTGCGGGAACGCGCCCCCGACGTGGTGCTGATGGACATCCGCATGCCGGAGCTGAACGGCATCGAGGCGACCCGGGAGATCGTCGCGGCGGACGCGGCGGCGAAGGTGCTGGTGCTGACGACGTTCGACCTGGACGAGTACGTGTACCAGGCGCTGCGGGCGGGAGCCTCCGGCTTCCTGCTCAAGGACGCCTCCGCGCGGCAACTGGCAGACGGGGTCCGCGTGGTGGCCGCGGGCGAGGCCCTCCTTGCCCCCTCGGTGACCAAACGGCTCATCGCGGAGTTCTCCCGGATACCGCAGACCCCTCGCATGATGCCGGCCGCACAGGCGGCCTACGGCGAACTGACGGAACGCGAGACCGAGGTCCTGGTCCTGATCGCCCAGGGTTTGTCGAACGCGGAGATCGCCGAGCGGCTGGTGGTCGCGGAGTCGACGATCAAGACGCATGTGAGCCGGATCCTGGTGAAGCTGGGCCTGCGCGACCGCACCCAGGCGGCGGTGTTCGCGTACGAGGCGCGGCTGGTGACCCCGGGGTGAGCGGCGGACACCCTGGTCAACGCGGACGGAGGAGGGCTAACGTCCGTCCATGGCAGCTGCTTCGGACCTCGCTTTCGACCCCTGGGACCCGGCGTTCGTCGCGGACCCGTACCCGGCCTACGCCGAGCTGCGGGCGCGGGGGAGAGTGATCCGGTACGAGCCGAGCGACCAGTGGCTGGTCCCGCACCACGCCGACGTCTCGGCGCTGCTGCGCGACCGCCGGCTCGGCCGCACCTACCTGCACCGGTTCTCGCACGAGGACTTCGGCCGGACCCCGCCCCCGCCGGAGCACGAGCCGTTCCACACCCTCAACGACCACGGGATGCTCGACCTGGAGCCGCCGGACCACACCCGGATCCGGCGCCTCGTGTCGAAGGCGTTCACCCCGCGCACGGTGGAGCGGCTGAAGCCGTACGTCCACGGACTGGCGGAGGAGCTGGTGGCGGCCCTCGCCGGGGCGGGCGGCGGCGATCTGCTGGCGGACGTGGCGGAGCCGCTTCCGGTGGCGGTGATCGCCGAGATGCTGGGCATCCCGGAGGCGGACCGGGGCCTGTTGCGTCCATGGTCGGCGGACATCTGCGGGATGTACGAGCTGAACCCGTCCGAGGAGGCGGCCGCGAAGGCGGTCCGGGCGTCGGTGGAGTTCTCGGAGTATCTGCGGGAGCTGATCGCGGCACGCCGCAAGGAGCCGGGGGAGGACCTGATCTCCGGGCTGATCGCGGCGCACGACGAGGACGACCGGCTGACCGAGCAGGAGATGATCTCCACGGCGGTGCTGCTGCTCAACGCGGGCCACGAGGCGACGGTCAACGCCACGGTGAACGGCTGGTGGGCGCTGTTCCGCAACCCCGGCCAGCTGACGGCCCTGCGCGCCGACCACTCGCTGATCCCGTCCGCGATCGAGGAGCTGATGCGCTACGACACCCCGCTGCAGCTCTTCGAGCGCTGGGTCCTGGACGACATCGAGATCGACGGCACGACCATCCCGCGGGGCGCGGAGATAGCGATGCTCTTCGGCTCCGCCAACCACGACCCGGCCGTCTTCGACCGGCCCGAGCGCCTGGACCTCGCCCGCGGGGACAACCCGCACATCTCCTTCAGCGCGGGCATCCACTACTGCATCGGCGCACCCCTGGCCCGCATGGAACTGGCGGCCTCCATGTCGGCCCTGCTGCGCCTGGCCCCCACCCTGACCCTGGCGGAGGAGCCGGAACGGAAGCCGAACTTCGTGATCAGGGGGTTGCGGGGCCTGCGGGTGGAGCTGCGCTGATCACCCGCCGACTGACCGTCGCCCTCAGCCGGCCAGGTCCCTGCGCCGGAGTCCCGCCAGGCCCGCTGCCACGAGTACGGCGGCGAGGGCCGTGAGGATCAGCACCGGGCCCCAGTGCATGGAGCCGCCCGGCAGCTTCGGCAGGTGGCCGAAGGGGGAGAGGTCCAGCAGGAGCCGGGGGGCGTTCAGCGCGGGGCCGACCCAGCCGAGGAGCAGAACGGCGCCCGCGACGCCCCACGTGGCGGCCGCGCCGCGCGGCAGGACGCCGTAGAGGAGCACGGCGATGCCGCCGATGACCCAGACGGCCGGGAGCTGGACCAGGCAGGCCCCCAGGATCGGACCGGCCTCGCCGCCGTGGCCGGCGGCGAAGCCCAGTCCGGTGAGGAGCATGAGGAGGGCCGCGCCGCCGAACGCGATCACCAGGTGCCCGGCGGCCCAGCGCAGCCGGCCAACCGCGCCGGCGAGGACCGGTTCGGCACGGCCGGAGCTCTCCTCGCCGTTCAGCCGCAGCACCGACTGCACGATGTACAGGGCGGCGACCAGGCCCAGCATGCCGATGAGCGAGGCGAGCAGGGCGTCGGTGAGGCCGGACTGGCCGCCCATCCGCCGGAAGATCTCGCGGGCCTGCCGGTTGTCCTCCACCAGGTCGGCCGCCCCGGCCGCCACCCCGCCGTAGACGACCCCGGCGGCGAGGAACCCGGCGCTCCAGCCGAGCACGCTCCCGCGCTGCAGCCGCCAGGCCAGGGCGCCCGCGGAGCCCAGCCGGCCCGCGGCCGGTCCGGGGCGGGTGGGCAGGAAGCTCATGCCGAGGTCCCGGCGGCCGGCCAGCGCGTAGGCGACCGCGCCCTGGGCCAGAGCGGCCACCGCGAACAGCGGCAGCAGCCACCAGCGTTCTCCCGCGAACGGGCGGACGTTCTCCAGCCAGCCGATCGGCGACAGCCAGGTCGCCGCCGACGAGCCGTCGGCCGAGGCCGAGTCGCCCGCCGCGCGCAGCACGAACGCGGCGCCCAGGACGGCGGCCGTCAGACCGCGGGCGAGCCGCGCGCTCTCCGTCAGCTGGGCGACGACCGCGGCCGTCGTGGCGAACACCATCCCGACGCCGCCGACCCCGAGGCCGAAGGCGAGCGCTCCCGCGCCCCCCTGTCCGGCCAGGCCCGCGGCGATCAGCAGGGCCAGCACGGCGTTCGCGACCGCGGCCGCCAGCAGGGCGGCCGTCAGCGGGGCGCGCCGGCCCACCATGCCGGACGACACCATCTCCTGGCGCCCGCTCTCCTCCTCGTCCCGGGTGTGCCGGACGACGACGAGCAGGCTCATCACCGCGGCGAGCGCGCTCGCGTAGACGCCGATCCGCCAGGCGGTGAGCGCGCCGAGCGAGTCGGCGAAGACGGGGCCGACCAGGGCGCGCAGGGAGGTGTTCGTCGCCATCCGGTGCATCAGGTCGGCGCGGGCGGCCGGGGTGCCGTAGAGGCTCTCGAGGGCGTTCGGCATCGAGAGGACCATCAGCGCGATCACCGCGATCCACACCGGGATCAGCACCCGGTCGCGGCGCAGCGCGAAGCGCACGAGGACGGCGGTGCCGGCCAGGTGACGCGTGCCGCGGCGCGGGCGTACCACGAGGGTCGTCATGAGGGTCGTCATCGGGCCGCCTCCTCCTCGTAGTGCCGCAGGAACAGTTCCTCCAGCGTCGGCGGGGTCGAGGTGAGCGTGCGGATGCCGGACTCGCCGAGCGCGCGCAGCACGGCGTCGAGCTTGTCGGTGTCGGCCTGGAGCCGGACCCGGCGGCCCCGCACGTCGAGGTCGTGCACGCCGGGCAGATGGGCCAATCCGTTGGGCGGGCCCGCCAGTTCGGCGGTCACGCTGGTCCGGGTCAGATGGCGCAGCTCGGCCAGCGACCCGGTCTCCACGGTCCGGCCCTTGCGGATGATGCTGACCCGGTCGCACAGCTGCTCCACCTCGCTGAGGATGTGGGAGGAGAGCAGGACCGTACGGCCGCGCTCGCGCTCCTCCTCGACGCAGCGCCGGAAGACCTCCTCCATCAGCGGGTCCAGGCCCGAGGTCGGCTCGTCCAGGATCAGCAGGTCCACGTCCGAGGCGAAGGCGGCGACCAGGGCGACCTTCTGCCGGTTGCCCTTGGAGTAGGTGCGGCCCTTCTTGGTGGGGTCCAGCTCGAACCGCTCGAGCAGCTCGCCCCGGCGCCGGTCGCCCAGGCCTCCACGCAGGCGGCCGTAGAGGTCGATGACCTCGCCGCCGGAGAGGTTGCGCCACAGGGTCACGTCGCCCGGCACGTACGCGATCCGCCGGTGCACCTCCACCGCGTCCCCCCACGGGTCGTGGCCCAGCACCTGCGCGGCGCCCGCGTCGGGGCGCAGGAGCCCGAGCAGGACCCGGATGGTGGTCGACTTGCCGGCGCCGTTGGGGCCGAGGAAGCCGTGCACCTCACCGGCCTCGACGGCCAGGTCGAGGCCGTCCAGCGCATGGGTGCGGCCGAAGGACTTGTGGAGTCCAAAGGCCGTGATTGCCTTCGTCATGGTTCCGAACCTACGCTTTCTTCAGAAATTTGTGAAGTTAAGGAAGCATGTGAATGCCCGATAGGATGGGGACATGACGGAGCCGACGACAGGAACACCCCAGCGGGACCCCGAATCCGTCTCACGGTTCGTGGAGCACTTCGCGGCCCAGCTCGTCGAGGCGGGCGTGCCGCGCATGCCGGCCCGGGTCTTCGCCGCGCTGCTCGCCTCCGACACCGGCGCCCTGACCTCGGCCGAGCTGGGCGACCAGTTGCGGATCAGCCCCGCGGCCGTCTCCGGCGCCGTGCGCTACCTCGCCCAGGTCCACCTGGTCTCCCGCGAACGGGAGCCCGGTTCCCGCCGCGAGCGGTACCGGGTGCACAGCGACCAGTGGTACGAGGCCCTGACCAGCCGCGAGACGATCATCAAGCGCTGGGAGGAGGCCCTGCGCGAGGGCGTGACCAGCCTCGGCGAGGACACCCCGGCGGGCCGCAGACTGGCCCAGACGCTGGAGTTCTTCGAGTTCGTCGAGCGGGACGTGGCCGAGATGATGGAGCGCTGGCGGGTGTACCGGGAGAACAAGTACGGCCACTGACCGACGCCCGCGCCTCGGCTCAGGCCGTCGGCAGGGGTGTGCGTTTGGGCCGGGTGCGGGCTTCGGGCTCGCGCCGTCGGCAGGATGAGTGCCCGCGCCCCGTCCCCGCCTCGGCTCACGCCGCCGGCAGGGTGAGCCCCCAGGCCCCTTCCAGTACGCGCCACGTCCGCCGTCGTACCGGGCCCGACACCGCCGCGTCCGCCCGGTAGCGGAAGTCCGCTCCCGTCACCGTGACCGTGCGGCCGGACGCCCGCACCGGGGTCGCCTCCGCGCCCACCGACAGCGGGCGCACCTCCACCTCGGCCAGCCCGCCGGCCCCCGGCGTCACCGTCACTCCCTCCACCGGCTGGCCCAGGCCCACCACCGTCTCGCCGTCGACCTCCACCCGGAACCGGGCGGGCCCCGGCGCGGGCACCGCGGGCAGCCGGGCCGGGCGCGGGCCCAGCGTGCGGACCAGCGAGCGGTACCAGGCACGCCCGGAGGGCACCGGCACCGGCTCGGCCGCCCGCACCGGTGCGGGCGGTATGCCCAGCGCGCCCAGCACGACCCCGTCGCTGTCGTCGACGAGCAGGTTCAGGCGCCGCGCGGACCCGTCCAGGACCGCCCGTGCCGCGGCCACCGGCCCGGCCGGTATGCCGAGCGAGGAGGCCAGGCCCGCATCCCCGACCGGGACCATGGACAGCACGCATCCGGCCAGTTCGCGCCGCCGGTGCAGCAGGGTCACGGCGCGGACCAGCGCCCGGTCGTCGCCGACCACGACCGGGCGCCGCGAGCCCCGGCGGTCCAGGGCACGGGCGAACTCCTCCGGCCCCTCCGGCAGGCACACCTTGGTGGCCGCACCCGCGCTGAGCACGTCTTTCGCGATGCGTACGGACTCCCCGTCCGCCTGCCGTGCCGCCGGATCGATGATCACCAGCAGCTGTTCGGACGTCGCGAAAGTCGCCACCTCGGTCCTGCCTCGCTTCCTCGGGTAGCATCTTTGTGCAAGAGCCCCTTGCGCTATTGCGCCAGGGGCTTCGTCTATTCCGGGGCATCCGGTCCGACGGTTGTGCGGCCAACGGCGGTCGCGGTGGCACGCGGCGGTGAACCTTACGCCCACGCCCCTGACCTTGGACATGCCCCGCCCGGAAGGGGTGTACGCGCGTGCCCGCACTTGTGCTGCTCGGTGCTCAGTGGGGTGACGAGGGCAAGGGGAAGGCGACCGACCTGCTCGGTGGCTCGGTGGACTATGTAGTGCGTTACCAGGGCGGCAACAACGCCGGCCACACGGTCGTCGTCGGCGACCAGAAGTATGCACTCCACCTGCTCCCTTCCGGAATCCTCTCCCCCGGTTGTACGCCGGTCATCGGCAACGGTGTCGTCGTCGACCCGTCGGTCCTGCTCTCCGAGCTGAGCGGTCTGAACGAGCGCGGCGTCGACACGTCCAAGCTCCTGATCAGCGGTAACGCGCACATCATCACGCCGTACAACGTGACTGTCGACAAGGTGACGGAGCGTTTCCTCGGCAAGCGGAAGATCGGTACGACGGGCCGCGGCATCGGCCCGACCTACGCCGACAAGATCAACCGTGTCGGCATCCGGGTCCAGGACCTCTACGACGAGTCGATCCTCCAGCAGAAGGTGGAGGCGGCCCTCGACGTCAAGAACCAGATCCTGACCAAGCTCTACAACCGGCGGGCCATCGCCGCCGACCAGGTGGTCGAGGAGCTGCTGGGCTACGCCGAGCAGCTGAAGCCGTACGTCGCCGACACGGTCCTCGTCCTCAACCAGGCCCTGGAGGAGGACAAGGTCGTCCTGTTCGAGGGCGGCCAGGGCACGCTGCTGGACATCGACCACGGCACGTACCCCTTCGTCACCTCCTCGAACCCGACCGCGGGCGGCGCCTGCACCGGGGCCGGCGTGGGCCCGACGAAGATCAGCCGGGTCATCGGCATCCTCAAGGCGTACACGACCCGTGTCGGCGCGGGCCCCTTCCCGACCGAGCTGTTCGACGAGGACGGCGAGGCGCTGCGCCGCATCGGCGGCGAGCGGGGCGTCACCACCGGCCGTGACCGCCGCTGCGGCTGGTTCGACGCCGTCATCGCCCGGTACGCCACCCGCGTCAACGGCCTGACCGACTTCTTCCTCACCAAGCTGGACGTGCTCACCGGCTGGGAGCAGATCCCGGTCTGCGTGGCCTACGAGATCGACGGCAAGCGCGTCGAGGAACTGCCCTACTCGCAGACCGACTTCCACCACGCGAAGCCGGTCTACGAGACGCTGCCGGGCTGGTCCGAGGACATCACCAAGGCGAAGTCCTTCTCCGACCTGCCGAAGAACGCGCAGAACTACGTCAAGGCGCTGGAGGAGATGTCCGGCGCCCCGATCTCCGCGATCGGCGTGGGCCCGGGCCGCGACGAGACGATCGAGATCAACTCGTTCCTGTAAGGCGCCGGAACGGGCCCGGGCGACCGCACGGCCCAGGGACACCGAACGGCCCGCCGGGTGAACCGGCGGGCCGTTCGTGGCACTTGGGGGCTGTTTCTCATCCCGCGTGCGAGTGGCCCTCGATGCGGATGCCGAGGGACCGTGTGCGCTCGTGGTTCTGGGCGTGGTCGATCGAGCGGAACAGCAGCTCGTGCGTGCCGTCGCCGCGCACCTTGATCCGGGAGGTGTACTTCTTCCAGCCGGCGCCGTCGAGCTTGTACTCGGTCCTGGCCACGCCGGACACGTCGTCCTTGGCGGTGAGGGTGACGGTGACGTCCGAGTGGTGGATGCCGTGCTCGTCGGGGCGCGGGTACGTGCTCGCCCTGGTGACCGGAGGCCGGGTGTCCAGCGGAAGGTTCATCGCCTCGTCGGCCGGGGTCATCTCGTTCTCCACCTCGGGCGGCGGTGTGCTGCCCGCGCTGGGCACGCCGATGGAGCCGACGCGCAGCAGCAGGGTGCTCCAGTCGTTCCAGCCGGTGAGCTCGGTGCGCAGGCCGTCGCCGTTGACGTCGTAGCTGACCGGACTCTGGCTGATCACGCCGTCGCAGTTCCAGTCGACCTGCCCGGTCGAGCGTGGGACGTCGACGTAGGAGTTGCCTCCGTTCGGGTTCGGGCAGTAGTGCCTGAGGTCGTAGCCCCCGGCGCTGGGCGGATAGGTCCGTTCGTCGAGGCTGTTCTCGTTGAGGCTGGTCTGTTCTCGGGAGTAGTCCGTCATTCCGGTGGTGGTCCCGGACGTCAGACCCATCTGGTACGCGTAGTTCATCACGCTGAAGTACTGCGGCTTGTCGTTGACCCCGTTGTTGCCGCCGTGCTCCAGGTTGAGGTTGTGCCCCAGTTCGTGCATGAGCGTGCCGGCCTGCTCGGACACGGTGCCCACCTGGTTGGCGAAGCTGCCCAGGCTCACGATCAGCTCGCTGCCCGGGGTGATGGCGATGCCGCTGGACCTGCTGCCGGGCTCCAGGTTGTGTGCCGAGATGGCGTAGTGGAAGATCGGCCCCCTGCCGGTGTCCTTGAAGCCGCCCTTCTCCGTCTTGATCGCTTCGAACGCGTTCCACTGGTACCGGCCGCCGGTCGAGGTCCCCAGGTTCCGCATCTCCGGAAGTTGTCTGGCTGCGCTCAGGTTTCCCCAGGTCTTGCCGGTCGCGAAGTTGACGATGCTGTTCGGCCCCGCGTCCACGTGCAGGTTGATGCCGGTGCTGGGCGAGTGGCGGCGGTACGGCGAGTTGGCGAAGGCGTCGACCACCCGCTTGATGGCCTCGGGGGAGAGGGCGTGGGTGTGGGTCGTGTCCGCCATCCAGTCGACCTGGACGAAGACGTCCGGTTTGTCGACGGTGGCTCCCATCGCCGGCAGGTCGATGAACTTCAGGCCGGGCCCGGGTGAGGTGTGGGCGCTGCCGTCGGCCGGGTTGATGTAGATGCCGTTCCGCTTCCAGCTGTCGGGGATCCCGTCGCAGGTGGTGGAGTTGCAGTCGAAGGTGAAGTCGACGGTCGGGTTGAAGCCCTGGCCGCCGCTGTGGCTGATGACGTAGCCGGGCGGGGCCGTCGCGGTGTAGTCCGCCGAACCGAGCAGAGGGGCGTCCCAGCCCACAGTGACGGGCGCGGACTCCCGGTAGGGGTGGAAGTTGACCGTCCCCACGTTGCCGCGCACGTTGTTGCACGCGTTGAGGTTCCAGCTGGCGGTGGTGCCCGCGGCGATGCGGTCCGGCAGCGTGGTGGGGCATCCGGTGTATTCGGAGCGGCCCAGGGTCAGGTCGCGGTCGCTGTTGTTGGTGAACCTCACGGTCAGCAGGGGACCCGAGCGCACGGCGGCCGCGGCCGGTGTGGCGACCGCCGCGAGAGTGACCAGGACCAGGGCCAGCATGCCCAGGATCGTGATCCTGCCGGGGCGCGAGAGGCCGACGACCTGTCTCCCGGCGACAAGATGGTGACGGTGTGTTGGCATGGCGGAAAGGTAAGGTCACGTTCCGTGTTCGAGCGGCGCGACGCGTCGCGCTGTCACCCCACTGGCGTCACGACGCGGGGTGCTCCGCGCCCCGTGGCCCGAGCCGGTCCGGCCACCCCTGCCGCCGGGTGCGGGGCACAATCGGAACATGAGCGTCCACCGGAACGCGCGGTGCCGGGGGCCGTACGGCGGTGAGGGCCACCGGGCCGAGGACACGGACTGCCGCGACCCGGCCGTCTTCGAGGTCGCCCGGTACCGCCTGCCCCCACTGCTGGTGTGTCCGGTGCATCTGGGCCCGTCCCTGCTGATGGCGAGCAGGGTGCTGTGGCCGCCGGAGATCAGGCTCATCGGCCGTGTCTGAGCAGCGGGCACGGTGCGGTGCTGACCGATCCTTGACCTGGACATGGTCATTTCCTGGTTTCCGGCAATCGCGGGCGCGAGCAGCATCTACGCGGGTAGCCTCCCGCACGGCACATCCATCTGCTCGCGTCCACGCCTGCCTCCCAGGAGCCTCGCATGCCCCTCAGTCCCATGAATCGCCGGGAGTTCGTGAAGAAGTCGGCCGTCACCACAGCGGCCGTCGCCGCCGGCTCGGCCCTGGCGACCCCCGCGCAGGCGGCCGAGCAGAAGCGGGAACACAAGCCCCGCACCTGGTCGTTCTCCATCCTGGGCACCACGGACCTGCACAGCCACGTCTTCGACTGGGACTACTACCTGGACGCCCCCTACAGCGACAAGGCGGGCAACTCCGTGGGCGTGGCCCGGGTCGCCACCCTCGTCAAGCAGCAGCGCGAGGCCAAGGGCGAGGACCACGTCCTCCTCGTCGACGCCGGCGACATCATCCAGGGCACCTCCCTGGCCTACTACTTCGCCCGCGTCGACCCGATCACCGGCACGGACGGCAAGCCCGGCCCCAAGCACCCCATGGCCGTCGCCATGAACCACATGCGCTACGACGCCGCCGCCCTCGGCAACCACGAGTTCAACTACGGCATCGACGTCCTGCGCAAGTTCGAGAGCCAGTGCCGCTTCCCGCTGCTCGGCGCGAACGCCCTGGACGCCAAGACCCTGCGTCCCGCCTTCCACCCGTACACGGTGAAGCGCATCCGCGTCCCCGGCGCGCCGGACATCAAGGTCGGCATCCTCGGCCTCACCAACCCCGGCATCGCGCTGTGGGACAAGGACAACGTCAGCGGGAAGATGGTCTTCCCGGGCCTGGTGGAACAGGCGAAGAAGTACGTGCCGCGGCTGCGGGCGCTGGGCTGCGACGTCGTCTTCCTGACCGACCACTCGGGCCTGGACGGCTCGTCCTCGTACGGCGACGAACTGCCGTACGTGGAGAACGCGTCCAACCTGGTCGCCGAGCAGGTCCCGGGCATCGACGCGATCCTGGTGGGTCACACCCACGTCGAGGTCCCGTCGTACATCGTGAAGAACGAGCAGACCGGTGACGAGGTCCTGCTCTCCGAGCCGTACTGCTGGGGCTACCGCCTGAGCGTCTTCGACTTCGAGCTGGAACTCCACCACGGCCAGTGGAAGGTGACGAGCAAGACGGCGCAGACCCTCAACCCCAACACGGTGGAGGAGGACCCGGAGATCAAGAGGCTCCTGGAGGCCGACCACGAACTGGTCGTGAAGTACGTGAACACGCCCGTCGGCACCTGCACGACGGACCTGTCGGCGGCGGAGTCCTGCTGGAAGGACGTGCCGATCATGGACTTCATCCACAAGGTCCAGGCGGACGAGGTCAAGTCGGGCCTGTCGGCGGCGGACGCGGCGCTCCCGCTGATCTCCGTGGCCGCGCCGTTTAGCCGCACGGCCGACATCCCGCAGGGCAACGTCACCATCAAGGACATCGCCGGCCTCTACATCTACGACAACACCCTGTACGGCAAGAAGCTGACGGGTGCCCAGCTGAAGGACTACCTGGAGTACGCGGCGAAGTACTACCACCAGGTGCCGTCCGGCACGAAGGTCGACACCGCGACCCTGACGAACGCCAACAGCTTCTGGGACTACATGTACGACACGGCGGCGGGCGTCGACTACGAGATCGACATCGCGCAGCCGGAGGGCTCCCGGATCAAGAACCTGAGCTACAACGGCGCGCCCGTGGCCGACGACCAGGTGTTCGTCGTGGCGGTCAACAACTACCGGGCGAACGGCGGTTCCGGGTACCCGCACATCGCCTCGGCGGACATCGCCTACAGCTCCACGAACGAGATCCGCCAACTGATGATCGACTATGTGACGGCCAAGCGGACCCTCGACCCGGCCGACTTCGCGGTCACCAACTGGAAGCTGACGCAGGACGGCACGCCGGTCTTCTGACACGCCCGCGCACCAGGGCCGCCGGGCAGGCATCCGGCGGCCCTTCCGCGTGCCCGGGCCCTCAGCTGAAGACGATCATCGAGCCCTGCGCCAGGGAGCGCGTCGCCGCCGCGTGCAGCCCCAGCCACACGTGCCGTTCGCGGGCGAAGGGGCTGGGGTCGTAGGGGGCGGCGACGGCGGGCTCCTCCAGCTCCGTGGGGGCCGCCGGCGGGGCCGGGGCCGCCGGGGGGTTGGCCGGGTCGATGCCGATCGTCGGGGCCACGTACTGCAGCTCCCGCAGCAGCGTCTGCGACGATCCCAACGGGCCGCCGCCCGCGAGGAGTTCCTCGTTGGACAGCGGGTGCGGGAAGTCGACCGGGACGTACGCCCCCGCGTGGTCGTAGTGCCAGACCAGGTGCGACTGCTGGGCCGTGGACTCGAACATCTCCAGCAGTTGCTCGTAGTCGCCGCCCAGCTCGTCCACCGGGGTCACCGGCAGTCCGCACACCTGCAGCAGGTAGACGCGGCGCAGGAAGTGCAGGGCGTCGTAGTCGAAGCCGGCCACCGGGGCGACCTCGCCGGACAGTCCCGGCATGTACTGGTACACCGGCACCGGTGGGAGCCCGGCTGCCGCCAACGCCTTGTTGTACTGCGCGAGTTCCTCGGCGAACGGGTTGTCCGGCGTGTGGCACAACACGTCGACGAGCGGTACCAGCCACAGGTCACAGGCCAAAGAGGGCTCCTCGTATCGGCACGCGCGCGTTCACGCACAGCAGCGGGTGGTCAGGGAAGGGTAGTCGGTGCGGTGGGGGTCCCATACCCTCTCGCCGGCTCAGCTACCGGCCAGCCCTTCCAGCAGTGCCAGGCAGTGGGCGTTGGCGGCGGCGACGATCGCGCGCGCGGCCTCGGCCTCGCGGCGGGCCAGCGCGTCGACCAGTTCGGTGTGCCCGGCCCACAGGCGCCCGCGCAGGTCCGGCAGGCGGAGCAGATGCTGCACCGCGCAGACCCAGGACTGCACGCGCAGCCGGTGCAGGAAGTCGGCGAGGTAGGGATTTCCGAACAGCATGCTCAGCTCGCGCCAGAAGCGCAGGTCGTAGCCGATGAGGACGGTGAGGTCGCCGGCCGCGGCGGCGCGCTGCGCCTCCTCGCCGCGCCGCCGCACCGTCGCCAGGGCCGCGGCCGTGCGGGGGTCGTCCGGCGGGGACAGGAAGGCGGGATGGCCGCTGGTGAGGGCCTGGAACATGCCGTCGGTGACCAGGCTGCGGGCCTCGATCATGTTCCGGTAGTCGGCGAGGGAGTAATCGGGCACGCGGAAGCCGCGGTGCTGGTCGGCCTCGAGGATGCCCTGCGCGGACAGGTCGACCAGCGCCTCGCGCACCGGGGTGGCGGAGACGCCGTACTGGTCGGCGATCTCCTTGACGGTGAACGCCCGGCCCGGCCGCAGCCGGCCCGCCAGCACCTCGTCGCGGAGCGCGTCCGCGATCTGCTGGCGCAGGGTGCTGCGCGTCACAGCGCCGTTGCCGGGCATCGTCCGGGCCTCTCCTCACGCGTCCGGGTGACGTACTCGTACGTACTCACGATGTCTTACGAGCACGTCACCTTACGCGTTCGGATCGGCCCGGCGGCAGCCGTGGCCCGGTCACCGTCCGTGACGGCAGTGCCGTGTCACGGCGGTGTCACGCGGTGTACTCGTCGGCCACGGTCAGCGCGGCGTCGAGCGCGGCCAGGCCCTCCTTCAGCTCGGCCTCGGTCGCGTTGCACGGCGGGACGACATGGGTGCGGTTCATGTTCACGAACGGCCACAGGCCGTGCTTCTTCGCGGCGGCGGCGAACGCGGCCATGGGGGCGTTCGCCTCGCCGGCCGCGTTGTACGGCACCAGCGGCTCGCGGGTCTCCCGGTCCTTCACCAGCTCCAGCGCCCAGAACATGCCGACGCCGCGCACGTCGCCGACGCTCGGGTGCCGCTCGGCCAGCTGGGCGAGGGCCGGACCGACCACCGTCTCGCCGAGCCGCCGGGCGTGGTCCACCACGCCCTCCTCCGCCATCACGTTGATCGTGGCGACGGCGGCGGCGCAGGCGAGCGGATGCCCGGAGTAGGTGAGGCCGCCCGGGTAGGGGCGCGTGCCGAAGGTCTCCGCGATCCGCTGCGAGACGGCCACACCGCCGAGCGGCACATAGCCGGAGTTCACGCCCTTGGCGAAGGTCATCAGGTCGGGGGTGACGTCGAACAGGTCGGCCGCGAACCACCGCCCGGTCCGGCCGAAGCCGGACATGACCTCGTCCAGGATGAAGACGATGCCGTACTTGTCGCACAGCTCGCGCACGCCGGCCAGGTAGCCGGGCGGCGGCACCATGATCCCGGCCGTGCCGGGGATGGTCTCCAGGATGATCGCGGCGATGGTGCCCGGCCCCTCGAAGGCGATCGTCGTCTCCAGGTGCTCCAGGGCCCGGGCGGCCTCCTGCTCCTGCGTCTCGGCGTAGAAGCGGGAGCGGTACAGGAACGGCGCCCAGAAGTGCACGACGCCGTTCGTGCCGCTGTCGCTGGGCCAGCGACGCGGGTCGCCGGTGATGTTGACGGCCTGCTGTGTGCCGCCGTGGTACGAGCGGTAGGCGGAGAGCACCTTGGGGCGGCCCGTGTGCAGCCGGGCCATGCGCACCGCGTGCTCGACGGCGTCCGCGCCGCCGTTGGTGAAGAAGATCTTGTCCAGGTCGCCCGGGGTGCGCTCGGCGATCAGCCGGGCCGCCTCCGAGCGGGCCTCCACGGCGAACGCGGGCGCGAACGTCGTCATCGCCGCCGCCTGCTCCTGGATGGCCGCGACGACCTTGGGGTGCTGGTAACCGATGTTCGTGAAGACCAGCCCGCTGCTGAAGTCCAGGTACCGCGTGCCGTCGTAGTCCCAGAAGTACGACCCCTCGGCGCCGGCGACGGCGAGCGGGTCGATGAGGTCCTGGGCGGACCAGGAGTGGAAGACGTGCGCGCGGTCCGCGGCCTTCACTGCGGCGCCGGCGGAAGGGTTGGGCTGAGGGGTCATGCGGGCGAGCGTAGATGTCCGGGATGCGGACGGGACATCGGCGTCCTGTGCCGTGGACGGGGCGTTTTTGCGACAGGTTGTCGACAGGCGGGGCCCGCGACCGACCCGGTGCGGTCACGGAGCGAGCCCGTTGCGGAACCGTGCAGACGCGCCCGTCCGGCACCGGTGCGACCGCACTATTCTCGGTCCGCTGCACACGTTGGGGGAGGCGGGGCGACCATGGAGAAGCTCGGACCGGGAGATCCGCTGGGGGCGAGGATCGGGGGCTATCGGCTGCTGGCCCGGCTGGGGGCGGGCGGCATGGGCGACGTGTACCTGGCACGGTCGGACCGGGGCCGTACCGTCGCCGTGAAACTGGTCCGCGAGGACCTGGCCGCGCAGGAGGAGTTCCGGGCGCGGTTCCGGCAGGAGGTGCAGGCCGCGCGGCGGGTCGGCGGGTACTGGACCGCGCCGGTGCTGGACGCGGACACCGAGGCCCCGGTGCCGTGGGTGGCCACCGGGTACGTGGCCGGGCCGAGCCTCCAGCAGGTCGTGGGCCACGACCACGGCCCGCTGCCCGAGCGGTCCGTACGGATCCTCGCGGCCGGGCTCGCGCACGCGCTGAAGGACATCCACGCGGCCGGGATCGTGCACCGGGACCTGAAGCCGTCCAACGTGCTGGTGACCATCGACGGGCCGCGGGTGATCGACTTCGGCATCGCGCGGGCGCTGGAGACGGCCACGGCCGGCGGGGAGGGGCTGACCCGGACCGGGTCCTTCGTCGGCTCGCCCGGGTTCATGGCGCCCGAGCAGGTGCGCGGGGACCGGATCACGCCGGCGTGCGACGTGTTCTGCCTGGGGTCGGTGCTGGTGTACGCGGCGACCGGGACCCTGCCGTTCGGCAGCGCCGACAGCGGGGTGCACGCGCTGATGTTCCGGATCGCCCAGGAGGAGCCGGACCTGGAGGGGGTGCCGGAGGGGATCGCCGACCTGGTGCGGGACTGCCTGCGCAAGGACCCGGCGGCCCGGCCGTCGCTGGAGTCCGTGCTGGAGCGGTCCGGGGCGGAGGACACGGTGACCGGCGGACGCTCGCGGGACCCGTGGCTGCCGGGGTCGCTGGTCGCTCAACTGGGGCGCCACGCGGTGAGGTTGCTGGAGGTGGAGGATCCGGAGTCGGGCGCGCCGGCACCCGCGCCGGCCGCTGCCGGCGGCTCTTCGGGCGACGGTACGGCGCCGGACGCGGACGTCCCCGACGGGGCGGACGC